>JAZNUF010000125.1:0-7569 GCA_045592185.1 Candidatus Flemingiibacterium sp. | reverse complement strand
TGTGATATAATAATGTGTGTCGCACGTGAGTTGTGCGTAATGCTGCTATGGCTCAGATGGTAGAGCGCATCCTTGGTAAGGATGAGGTCATCAGTTCGATTCTGATTAGCAGCTCCAATTTTGCCGGCATGATGGAATGGCAGACGTGACGGACTCAAAATCCGTTGGTAGCGATACCGTGTGGGTTCAAGTCCCACTGCCGGCACCATTTTTTTGGAGGCATAGCTCAGCTGGTTAGAGTGCTTGCTTGACATGCAAGAGGTCACTGGTTCGATTCCAGTTGTCTCCACCAGAAAAGCGAACCGTGTCTCAGACAGAATTATAGAGGAAATTAACAGAGGACAGATAACGTATCACCGGTATGCGGCGTTTATTTGTTCTCTGTTGTTTTTTGATGGGGCTTTTTAGGCAATAATTGTAAACAATATTTAAAATTCGGAGATTGTTATTGACAATCATCTGATGGTATGATATAATCAAAATGCGGAAAGGGGTGGCGGACGAGTGAAGCTTGATATTCAAAGTGAGTTTATACCGGGGACGGTAATAGAAAAGAAAAAAATCGGAAATGTTACGGGGCTTGAATTTCTCGATAAAATATTTTTCGTAACTGACGGTATAATGCTTGCTCACATTAGAGAAATTTGTGCCATTGACGGCTCCACTTTGCAAAACTGGACAAAACGAGGTTGGGTAGCCTCGGCAAAAAGCAAAAAATATGATAAAAATCAGCTGGCACGCATACTTATAATCAATATGATGCGCGACACCATGCAGCTTGATAAAATCTCCCGTATTCTTGCTTACGTCAACGGCAGGGTAGAGGATAAAACTGATGATATTATCCCCGAATCGGAGCTTTATGGATATCTTTGTACAATTATTGACCAGCTTGTTGAGGATGAGCTTCCGCCGGATGCAGATAATATACATGATCTTATCGCCCGCGCTCTGGGTGGATATGAGGAAAAGGTGGCAGGTGCCCTCAAGCGACTTGAGAGGGCTTGCAGCGTGATTATACTCACATATTACGCTGCTCTCGTAAAGCAAAAGGCCGATAGCCTATATGGAGATATATTTGCCGCCAATGATTGACGATGGCTCTATTTTTAAATCTTTAATTCATAATAGGAGGGACTGCAATGACTAAATGGTGGGAATCCCTAACGGGACTTCAACAAATATTCGCTTACATCGGTATACCGGCAACTCTTGTTCTGATTGTTCAGACGGCTTTGTTGTTCTTTGGAATCGGAGACGGAGATATGGACATAGATGCTGACGGTATTGACATCGGCGAAGCCGAAATGGGCGATGGTGGGCTGGCGCTCTTTTCCGTACGAGGAATAGTGGCTATGTTCTGCATTGCAGGTTGGTCGGGAATTGTATTTGTTGATTTTGGACTTCCAAGTGCGGTTGCCGTGATTTTGGCGGCAGTATGTGGTATCGCAGCACTCGTTGGTATGGCATACCTTCTTAAAGCTGTATCAAAGCTTCAATCAAGCGGAAACATTCAGCTGGGTTCAGCTCTCGGCAAGGTTGGTGAGGTATATATTCCAATCCCTGCCGCAGGGCATGGCAGAGGCAAAATTTCAATCACAGTTCAAGACAGATATATCGAACTTGACGCCATTTCAACAGGTGATTTCCCTATAAAAACCGGCGATTCGGTCAGAGTCGTTTCGATTAACGAAGCAGGTCTTGCGGTTGTGGAAAAAATTATAATAGCAGAAGCAAAACAAATATAATTAAGATAAGGAGATAATACTATGATTAACGCATTTTTGACAAGCAATTCGGCAATAGGTCAAAACCTTTTGATACTTCTTTGTGTTATTGCACTCCTTGGGCTGACGAGCCTGATTGTGATAGCATCACGTTACAAAAGATGTCCCTCTGACAAGGTTATGGTCATCTATGGTAAGGTTGGCAGCAATAAGGACGGAACCTCCCGTTCTGCCAAGTGTATCCACGGCGGCGCGGCATTTATCTGGCCTGTAATTCAGGCGATGGAGTTCATGGATTTAACTCCTATGTCAATAAATGTGGACCTAAAAAATGCCCTTTCAAAGCAAAATATCCGTGTGGATGTTCCCTCTCGCTTTACTGTTGGTATTTCCACCGAGGCAGGAGTTATGCAGAATGCGGCAGAGCGACTTTTAGGGCTTAAGCTTGATGACATACAAGAGCTTGCGAAGGATATAATTTTCGGTCAGCTCCGTCTTGTAGTGGCTACCATGGAAATCGAGGAAATTAACAATGACCGGGATAAATTTCTCGAGGCAGTATCAAGAAACGTGGAAACTGAACTTAAGAAAATCGGACTTCGCCTTATAAACGTAAACGTAACCGATATCACCGATGAGAGTGGATATATAGTAGCTCTCGGTAAGGAAGCGGCGGCAAAAGCGATTAACGATGCAAAAATTTCCGTGGCGCAAGCAGACCGTGAAGGTGCTATCGGTTCTGCAAATGCAGAGCGTGATCAGCGTATCAACGTATCTATTGCTAACTCTGAGGCAATTAAGGGTGAAAACGAAACAAAGGTGCAGATTGCCGAGTCTGAAGCAGTACGTCGTGAACGTGAAGCTGAAGCTCTTAAGCGTGCGATAGCTGCCGAGAAGATTCAGGAAGCAAAGGCGTTAGAGGAAGCATATTCTGCGCAAAAGGCGGCAGAGCTTGCCCGTGCATCCCTTGAGCAAGCTACCCTTGAAGCGGATATCCTTGTCAAAGCAGAAATTCAGAAGAAAGAGCTTGAACTCAAAGCCGAAGCAGAAGCGGAACAGATTCGCCGACTTGCCAAGGGTGAGGCGGATGCGTTACTTCTCAAAATGCAGGCTGAGGCCGATGGTATGCGCGATATACTCATTAAGCAGGCGGAAGGCTTTGCGGAAATAGTCAAATCTGCGGGCGGCGCGTCCGATGACGCAATTCGTCTTATGGTTGCCGACAAGCTTGAAGAACTTACCAAGATTCAGGTTGAAGCTGTTAAGAACCTTAAGATTGACAAAGTTACCGTATGGGACGGCGGAAATTCCGGCGATGGAAAAACTGCTACGGCGAATTTCCTTTCCGGTATGATGAAGTCAATTCCTCCGCTGAATGAGATGTTTGACATGGCGGGAATGAAGCTGCCCGATTATCTCGGCAAGGAAAAAAAAGACTCTGAAACTGCTAATCAGTAATCAGTGAATAACGTCACCGCAGGTAATAGGGATTATCTGCGGTGATGGTTGTATTTTGGGAGTGTGTCATTATGAAGAATGAAAAAACCAAAAAAGTGGGCTTTTTTCGGCAGCTTGAAAATGAATTCAAGCGAAAAAAATCTACGTTTATTTTATTTTTGATTTTACGCACGCTTGTTATATTTGTGGGTATACGCGCATTGTTTATCGGGAACTATGAAGCGGCGTTTTTGTGCGTTATGACCTTAGCATTAATGTTTTTGCCTGCTTTTGTGTCGAAGACATTCAAGGTAGACCTGCCGACACCGCTTGAAAATGTGGTACTCATATTCATATTTGCGGCGGAAATTTTAGGAGAGCTTAACGATTACTATATCAAATTCCCCATTTGGGACACGGCACTTCATACCATTACGGGCTTCTTAGCGGCCGCCGTTGGCTTGTCGCTCATAGATTTGTTGAATCGAAGTGAGAAAGTGAAATTTAATTTGTCGCCGCTTTTTGTAGCGCTTGTTTCTTTCTGCTTTTCTATGACAATAGGTGTAATGTGGGAATTCTTAGAATTCGGCGCGGATATTTTTCTTCAAACGGATATGCAGAAGGATACGGTAATTAACTCTATTTCATCGGTTATGCTTAACCCCGATTCAACCAATGTAGCCGTTAAAATAACGGGAATTACCGATACTGTGGTTAATTCTGTTTCAATGGGAATTGACGGATATCTTGACATTGGATTGTATGACACAATGAAGGATATGTTCGTGAACTTTATTGGTGCGGTAGTATTTTCGATTTTTGGCTTTTTCTATACGAAATATTCGGGCAAGAACCGCAGTGCGGGGCTTGTAGACGGGCTTAGAATCAAGCGAAAGAAAGAAGAAGCAGATAAATAGAGTCAGACCGACTCCAACGGAGTCGGTCTGACAATTATATGGGGTTACTTGTTTGCCTTAATGTCGTTCTCGTATTTCTCAATCATCTTCTTCATAGTGTGCCCCACACGACTCTCGTGGGGGTCACATTGTGACACCGCACGACCGGCGAGCCGCCGGTGGCAATCGGCGCTTCGCGCAGAAGCGAAATCTCTCAGTCTTTGCAGGAACTTTTCTGTATTTTTGCCCGTAAAGATCTTGATATTCAAGTTCGCTGTATCATCGTCCGTTATTGTGACCGTGATTTTGTCGATATACTGCGCCACAAATTCGGGGGAGATAATGCCCGTTGATGCATCCCTTACCGCCGCGTCGAGGCGAGATTTCACCTCGGCGATGTGCCTCTTGTATTCCTCTTTCGTGAACATCTGCTTTTCAAGCTCAGCGATGGCTTCGCCTGCTTCTTCGATCTCGCGGTCGCAGGTGTCGGTCATGGATTTGAAGTTCGCTGCCGTAACAGAACCGATTGTGACAAGCTCAAGGAGCTTGTTTTTCTTTTGCTCTGCAAGCTCGATGATGCGTTTTTGCTCGGCGATCTGCTTTGCGGTTTCGTCATCGGCTTCCATGGATTTGAACATCTCTGTGTATTCCGCAAGGAGTGCTTCCACATCCACCCTCGTTTCGCTGAAGACATCGTAGAGGATCGGCTTTATCTCCGCTTCGTAGATCGGGAAGGAAGGGCAGGAATCTGCGCCGTTGTTGATCTTGCCCGAGCAGACCCATTTGGAGTTGACGTTGCCGTGCTTGTCCTTCGATTCACGGCGGTAGTACGGCTGTCCGCAATGGGTGCAGTAGAGCTTGCCCGTGAGCAGGTTTGCGTGATTGCAGATGCCCTGGCGGTTCTTTACGTCCTCGCTTCGGCGGGCAAGGACTTCGTTTGCCTTGTCCCATACCTCCTCGGTTACGATTGCCGGTACGATTTCGCCAGTTTTGTCCTTGAACATCACCCATTCCTCCGGCGGCAGGAATTTCTGTTTCTTGGTGAACATATCCACGATTTTTACTTTATTGCCGACGTAATAGCCTTTGTATTTGGGGTTGGAGATGATGTTCGACATGGTGGTGTGGGCAATTTTGTTGCCGTTGTAATTGCGGTAGCCTTGCTCGTAGAACAGCGTTTCCAGCTGCTTCATGCTGTATTCGCCCGTGGCGTAGAGGCGGAACAGGTCACGCACCATCGGTGCCTGCGTTTCGTCGATGACGAGGCGTTTGTCGTCTTTTTGGTAGCCGAAGATGCGGCTGTTGCCGAGGACGACGCTTGATTTGATCGCCTGCTGATGCCCGAATTTAACACGGCTTGACAGCTTGCGAAGCTCGTCCTGGGCGATTGAGGACATGATTGTGAGTCGAAGCTCAGCGTCCTCGTCAAGCGTGTTGATGTTATCGTTTTGGAAGAACACTCCGACTCCCAAGCCGAGAAGCTCGCGTGTATATTGCAGGGAATCGAGGGTGTTACGGGCAAATCGTGAGATTTCTTTTGTGATAATGAGGTCAAACTGACCGTCTTTGGCATCGGCAATCATTTCGTTGAAGTGTTTACGCTTCTTCGTAGAGATGCCAGAAAGTCCCTCGTCGATGTAACCGGGGATGTATGTCCACTTGGCATTGTTTTTGATGAAGTTTTCGTAGTATGATATTTGGTTATCGAGGGAGTTTAGCTGCTCGTCACTTTCCGATGAAACTCTGGCGTAGAACGTCACGCGCAGTGGGAGTTCGTATATTGATTTTGTCCGCAACAGTGCGCGGATGTTAAGTATGTCCATAGGATTTTATCCTTTCAAAATTCGTTGTATCATTATCTATATAAATATTATATCACAAGCGAACACAAAAAGCAAGTGGGAAATGAATTTTGTCGAAATATGTATCGGAAGTGTGCAGCACCTCTGTGCTTGACACTTCCATGCGCCTTAAGTTGCGGCGTGGCTGCGTTCGGATTTTGCTTTTCGCTGGGCAATTTTTTCGCTCATGCGTCCGAATTCTTTTTCGGATATGGTCCCATGCTCAAAGAGGTAGCGATTGAAATAGTTAAGCCATATGGACTCCGCCAAGAGACGCGCCTTTTCGTTATCACTTTTGTCTTTGACCATCACATCACCTCGGTTTTCGTTTGTATATTTATTTTCGTCTGTTTGTGTAAAATTATTCCGTCCTCCTTAATCATATCATTTCACGCGCTGAACATCCAGCGAGAATAGTACAAAGTTACAATAAAGTAGCAACTCACATGGACAGTCCTGCATAATGTTCGTAGTCCTCTCGCGTGCAGTAGTAGAAATATGCCTCGTTTGAAATGCGTTTGCCGAGGATTTTCTCCAGACGTTCCTTCTCCCACTTGTCCATTTCAGTCAGCGGTCGCGGGGTGTAACCGCCGTCTTCCTCCTGACAAAGCAGATCGGCAATGAGATTCAGCAGTCCTGTGGTGACGGTTTCATTTGCATTTTCATCGTGCGCCGGCGTTTGATAGTTCCAATAATCAGGCCCCAGCACCGAGCCGCATCCGCCCATGGCGAAGTAGAGTTCGAGGTTGCCTTTAAGTAAACGCTCATCGAAGAGCTTGTTGTCACACACGCGCTTGCCGTCGGGCGTGGTGAATGTGATGTACTTGTGATCGGGATTCCACTTGACTCCGTAGCCGTGATTCTCCATGTACTCGATGAAGCCCTCGCGTGTTTCGGATAGTGTCACTGCCATCAAAGCCACGCGGACAAGCTCGTCCTTCCACTTGTCGAAGCGATACCACCCGCTCTTTGCCTCGGTAGTAGACAGTCCGCGTCTGGCGCAGAGCTTATTGGAGTAGGTTTTCATTCGCAGAAGATCGTCCCGTGAGGCGTGCAGCTTCTTACCATCCGCATGGGAAACAGAGTTTACAACGAGGTGATTGTGCAGATGTCCGCGGTCGGTGTGTGTGACAACGAGCACCTGAAAGCTGTTGAAGAATCCCGCAAGCTCCATGCCGATGTCGTGCGCTTCCTCCGGTGTGAGGTCATCCTCCGGTGCAAAGGATTGGATGACGTGATAGTAATTTCGTCCGCCGCTCTTGTTGAAACGGGATTTCACGATCTCAAACTCTGCCTGCGCGCTCTCCGGCATACAGTCCTTGCCGCTGATCAGATGTGGCGCGGTCTTCTCTTTGTTGAGAACGTAACCAAAAATATTCTTCAGCGGACTTGCCGACGGAATCATTTTTACGATTGCCATTCACGCACCGCCTTTCTTTACGGAGCGGAGTACATCGTAGATTTTTGCAATCTCTGCCTTGGTTTCTGTAAGATCGACTACCGAAATCTCACGCAGATTCGCAAGCCTGGTGAGCTGATTGAGGTTCGTACCGATGCGCCGAAGCTGATTTGCTACCTCGTCAAAGCCGGGAATGACGGTGATTTCGCGTCCGAAAATGCAGTCGCGGCAGTAGTCAGCCATCAGCCGATAGCTCCCATAGGAGAGCT
>JAZNUF010000124.1:0-3436 GCA_045592185.1 Candidatus Flemingiibacterium sp. | reverse complement strand
AATCCGAAGTTTCCGTCCATAAATTCCGAGGCATCCTTCGGACGATTTACGCCTGCAAGATTAAAAACAAAATCCGTTTTTGCGCAATATTCATCAAAAAATTCCGGAGGGGTGTCGATGTCGTATTGAAAAATTTCACCGATTTCAATAGATGGATGAGTTCTGTCTTTTCCGTCACGGATATTTTTGAGAGCCTCGGTGAGATTTTTTCCAACGAAGCCATTAGCACCTGTTATGAGTATGTTCATTGGTTACTCCTTAAAAAAGAATCAAGTCCGATGTACTTAAGCTACTCTTTCCTTACTACTCAAAGCAGCTTCGTACAATTTCGATAACCTGCTCTTGATCAGATACGGTCATCTTGTTATCGCTTGGCAAACAAAGTCCGCGGCCAAAAATATCCATACCTACATCAATGGGTAAACCGTCTTTCCCTTTTGTCCCACCTGATATATAAGCGTTGGTTTTGCAGCGACCGTTACCTTCGCGTGTTACAAAGCCGTTCATTCTGTAAATCGGCTGCATATGCATTGGCTTCCAAATAGGACGTCCCTCTGCATTATATTTTGCCAATGTTTCAAGAATTTCAGTGGGACAGCTCTTTCCGCTTTCACCTATGTACAGCGCATCATTTTCGCTGCGCACCTGCTTACACATAGCATCTTCGTCTATTATCATACAGGACAGCCAAAAATTCGGTACACTATTTTGGGGATCGTAGGGATTCATTTTAACGGGAAGGCCCTTGAAGCCCTCTTTGTATCTTTCATAAATAGCACGTTTTTGCGAAATATGCTCATCAAGATAGGGGAACTGCCCTCGTACACATCCGGCAATTACATTGCTCATACGATAATTGTAGCCAAGCTCCTCATGCTGATACCACGGTGCCGCTTCACGGCTTTGAGTAGACCATTTGCGCACCTTGTTTGCCGCTTCTTCATCATCGGTAAGAAGCATACCGCCTGACGAGCCGGTAATGATTTTATTTCCGTTAAATGAAATTGCATTGTACGTACCGAAAGTTCCGGTCTGCACGCCTTTGTAAGCAGCACCGAGAGATTCGGCAGCATCCTCTATAACTACAGCACCGTGTGCTGAGCAAATTGCTTTGATTTCATCAATTTTCCCGGGTGTTCCGTAAAGATGAGCAACAACCACAACTTTAACATCGGGGTAAAGCTCAAAAGCTTTTTCAAGAGCTCTCGGACACATATTCCAAGTATCATATTCTGTATCAATAAACACGGGGATACCGCCCTCATAAACTATGGGGTTCACGGTCGCATCAAAGGTCACGTCCGATGCAAAGACGCGATCGCCGTGCTTAACCCCCGCAAGCTTGACAGCTAAGTGAAGTGCCGCAGTGCCGCAGGAAAGAGCTACCGCATATTTACAACCGATTTTTTCGCAGGCGAGCCGTTCCACCTCATTTATATTCTTCCCTACCGTAGACATCCAATTTGTATTAAATGCCTCGGTCATGTATGTAAGCTCTTCCCCATGCATGGTAGGGGTTGCCAACCAAACTTTATTTTTAAATGGTTTAAAATTTTTCATTTTTGCTCTCCTATAAACCAAACCCATAATTTGCAGTAATATAACAGCATGGTAAAACTCATACAAATATATTATACCACTTAATAACAAATCTGTCAATCCTAAATATAAATTCTGAGATTTCCATAAAAACATCCCTCACCGCTTTGTAAAATAACGGTAAGGGATGTTTTTTATACTAAAAGGTTTTATGATTATTTAGTACCAAAAATTCTGTCACCTGCATCGCCAAGTCCTGGAATGATATAGCACTTCTCATTAAGGCCCTCATCAACATTGGCACAATAGATTTGCACGTCCGGATGGGCATCATTGAGGGCTTTAATTCCCTCGGGTGCAGCAATCAGACAGAGGAATTTGATGTGCTTTCCACCATAGGATTTAATTTGAGTGATGGCATCAATCGCCGAACCGCCCGTTGCCAGCATCGGGTCAACAACCACGATAAGGCGTTCCTCAATATCCGGGGGAAGCTTGCAGTAGTATTCGTGGGGTTCAAAGGTTTCCTCGTCACGGTACATACCGATATGACCAACCTTTGCGGACGGAACGAGGTTCAAAAGTCCGTTCACCATTCCAAGTCCTGCACGCAAAATCGGCACAACTGCCAATTTTTTGCCCTTAATTACCTTCTGACGGGTTTTAGTAATGGGGGTTTCGATTTCTATTTCCTCAAGAGGAAGATCACGAAGTGCCTCATAGCACATAAGCATTGTGATTTCTTCCACCGACTCGCGAAATTCCTTGTTTGAAGTGGATTTCATGCGCATAACGGTAGTTTTGTGCTGAATAAGCGGATGATCAAAAATAGTTACGTTTTTCAAAATAACACCTGATTTCTTTGGCATGAGCCGATTTTATTCTTCGTCCTTAGCCTTGCTTACGATGAGGTTTACAATGATGCCGAAGATAAGAGCGCAAGCGATAGATGTAAGCCTTACAGCGCCGATCTGCATTGCCATACCGCCTATACCTGAGATAAGGATAGCGGAAGCTGTAAACACATTCTTATTCTGCTCAAAATCAACCTTCTGAATCATTTTAAGGCCGGAAACCGCAATAAATCCGTAAAGAGTGATGCAAACGCCTCCCATTACGCAGCCGGGAATAGAATCAAGGAAGGCAACAAAGGGAGAGATAAAGGAAACTGCGATGGTCATAATAGCCGCAGTGGTAATTGTAACAACAGAAGCGTTCTTGGTGATGGCAACACAGCCTACAGACTCGCCGTAAGTAGTGTTGGGACAGCCGCCGAAGAAAGCACCTACTATAGAACCGACACCGTCACCGAGGAGAGTTCTGTGAAGACCGGGATCCTTGAGAAGGTCAGCCTCAATGATAGAGGAAAGATTCTTGTGGTCTGCGATATGCTCCGCGAATACAACAAATGCAACAGGAACATAGGCAACTGCGATGGTTGCAACATAATCCCATCTGAACTCGCCGAGTCCATTGAATGCTTCAAGGAATGTAAACTTGGGAAGATCAATAAAGGTGGTAAGAGTAACACCGTCTGCAACCAGAGCCTTGAAGGGTTCAAAGCTTATGATCATAAGATCTGCGTTGTTGGTAGCCATACCAATGAAGGTGAATATAAGACCAACAGCATAGCCGGCAAGAATACCGATGATAAAGGGGATGAGTCTTGCCATCTTTTTGCCGTAAGTGGAGCAGATGACAACTACAACGAGAGTAGCGAGAGCGCACGCTAAAGAAACCCAAGCGTTTGTGCCCATAACAAATGCCGCACCGTCATCGGTCTTGGGACCGTAAGAGAATACGTCATTGATAGCCGCACTTGCGAGTGAAAGACCGATAAGTGCAACTGTGGAACCGATAACAACGGGAGGCATAAGCTTGTTGATCCAGTTTACGC
>JAZNUF010000123.1:0-2558 GCA_045592185.1 Candidatus Flemingiibacterium sp. | reverse complement strand
GGTAAGGCATGTAAAAAGGAGTATGAGCAAGATTACTCGTACTCCTTTTGATTTTTCGGCAGGTAAAATCTGCTTTATGGAAGGTACCCCTTGAGTGACTTTTTTCTGAATTTCAAGCTATGTTAGAAAAATTCTCTCTATATGAGTTATTGCTTTTCCTTGTGATTGTGCTATGATATTATCAGGATAAGCGCTGATCCAAAACAATTTGGAGGAACTACTATGATTAAACTTGGAGAGAAAATTAAATCCTTAAGAAAACAAAAGAATATATCGCAAGAGGTTTTCGCCAATTACCTTGGAGTATCTTTTCAAGCTGTTTCCAAATGGGAAAACGAAACCACTATGCCCGATGTTACAATGATTCCCGCTATTGCATCCTTTTTCGGTGTTTCCACCGACGAGCTTTTTGATTTTAATCTTTATGAAATTGAAAAAAATGTTGATTCGATCGTTGATGAGTACTGTGAATTTTTGGATACCGATAAGATAAAAGCGGAGCAGATCATACGTGACGGGCTGAAAAAGTATCCGGGAAATGATATTCTCCTGAATTGCTTGATAGGTGTCATTTCCGAATTAGGTAAAAACGATGAGGTAATTACCATCGGAAAAGCTCTTACTGAAAGCACAAAGCATGACGAGATACGCATTGACGCATACCGTATTATGGCTGAGTCATACAAGGCAATGGGAGAATACAAGTCAGCTAAAGATGCTATAGAACACATTCCGGAAATATATTTTTCCAATTTATATGTGAAAGCATATCTTTTGGACGGTGAAGAGAAACATGAGGCCGCATTAAAAGAGGCTGCATTGAGTTTTGAACATCTAGTATGGATGCTTGAAATTCTAGGAGAGTTTTATCTTGAAAAGGGAGAAAAGGAAAAATCTAAAATACAGTATTCTCAAGCCATAAAGGTACTGAAAGCATTTGAAAACGACTTTGATACTGAGTATACACGCAGCAAATGGGATTCCCAAAAGATAGAGGAACTTGAAAGCAAACTGTCTTTGATCTGTTAAGGTGTTTTAGAGTGTCTTGTTTCAGAACAATGTTATATTAAAAATGCGGAGATGAGTCATAACTCATCCCCGCATTTTTAGACAAATATTTAAATTATTTCGTGGATTCTTCAAAATCCTTAACTGCTGTATCCTGGATGGATCGCAGAAGCTCGGGAGCTTTACCGCCAACAGGCTTTCCGTCAATCTCCACTGCCTCAAGACAGAAGGAACCGGAGCTTGAGACGATCACCTCATCAGCATTCATCAACTCGTCAATGCTGAAGGGCTCTTCGCACACAGGTATACCGAGCATACCGCAGAAGCGGATAAGGTTGGCTCTTGCAATACCGGGCAGAATAAGATTGTCGGTGGGTGCGGTGCGGAACACACCGTCCTTGATATTGTGGACGTTGGAGTGAGCACATTCGGTAACCCTGCCGTCGCGGTGGAACACCGTCTCATCACAGCCGGCAAGAGCTGCGGCGTCCGATGCCATAACTGCGGGGATAAGGTTAAGGGTCTTTATATCACAGTGAAGGAATCTGGTGTCCGGCATAGTTATAAGCTTGAGCTTGCGGTTGATGTCCTGAGTCTTGGCGGGACGGAGCATCACCCACAGGTTACCGGGGACAAGGGGACGGGCGATTGCATGATTTCTCGGGGCGGTACCGCGTGTCAGCTGCCAATATACGAACTGTTCACCGTCATCCACTTTTGAAACGAGATCACAGAGCAGTTCCTTGAGCTCCTCCTTTGTGTGCGGGATGACCATTTTCAGCTTTTCCGCGCTGGAGAAAAAGCGGTCAATATGAGCGTCAAGCATGTAAATTTTATGATTTTTTGAGTAGGTTGCGTCATATACGCCGTCACCGAAGTAGCACACTCTGTCATTCATGGGAATGACCATGTTTTCGATGAGATCGTATTTACCGTTATAGTAACCGAGGTCTTTCATAGATAACACATCTTTTCTTAAAGTAAATTTCCCGTTTAGTTTATCACTTTTTCGGGATAAAGTCAACCTAATTATAAATATATTCTAATTACCTTAATACTTGACAAACTGCCGAATCTATGGTATTATGAATCAAAGATAAACAAAGGCTGTGAAAGGGAAGAGTACGCAGAGTATTCGAGTCAGAGAGAGTCCCGGGGTGGTGTAACGGGATATTCGGATCCTGCAGAAGGTAGCCCCGGAGCCGCGAGGGTGAACGTTATCAGTAGTTCTCGCCGTTATTTCCGCGTTAAGGAAAGGGGAATATTCGTTCCTGTGAGTGCGTGCATCTGCACGAAGTTAGGTGGTACCGCGGTCTATCCGCCCTGATGGCTTTCATCGGGGCGTTTTTATTTTGTTTATCTAATATTATATATACTGAAACGGAGAAAAAGTATGAGAAAAGAATTGCCGAAGACCTATGCTCCTCAGGAATTTGAGGAACGCATTTACAGCGCATGGTGCGAGGAAAACCTGTTCGCACCCGACATGACAGACCCCGCAAAGCCCAGCTACTCCATTGTTATTCCCCCGCCGAACATCACCGGTCAGC
>JAZNUF010000122.1:0-4271 GCA_045592185.1 Candidatus Flemingiibacterium sp. | reverse complement strand
ACCATGATTGACGAGTGGTTCTTAAACAAGCTCTTAAATCTCGTAAATATGGATAAACGCCTTGCCTCAGAGCCTCTCACAAAGGAGCTTTACGCCGAGGCGAAGGACATGGGCTACCCAGACAATCTCATCGAAGCCTTTACGAAGGCTCCTCTGCCGGCTGGTATGCACAAGCGTGCGGTTTATAAAGTGGTTGACACCTGTGCCGCAGAATTTTCGGCAAATACCCCCTATTTTTACTCCACCTACGATGACGAAAACGAAGCGGAAGAATTCATCCAAAAGAAGAAAGACCCAAGTAAAAAAACGGTCATAGTATTCGGCTCCGGTCCTATAAGAATCGGTCAAGGTATTGAGTTCGACTATGCTTCCGTCCACTGCGTATGGTCGCTGAAGCAGGCAGGCTATGACGTAGTTATCGTCAACAACAACCCCGAAACCGTTTCCACCGACTTCGACACCGCTGACAGACTTTATTTTGAGCCCCTCACTCCCGAGGATGTTATGAACATCATCGAAACCGAAAAGCCTTATGGAGTCGTAGTAGCATTCGGCGGTCAAACGGCAATCAAGCTTACAAAATACATGAGCGAACACGGGGTTAATATTCTCGGTACATCCGCAGACTCCATTGACGCCGCCGAAGACCGTGAACGTTTCGATGCGCTTCTTGAGGAGAACGGCGTAGCACGTCCCCAAGGCTGTACGGTAATGTCCACCGAAGAAGCACTTGCTGCGGCGGCGAAAATAGGGTATCCCGTACTCATGCGCCCCTCTTACGTGCTTGGCGGTCAAAATATGATTATCGCCTTCACTGAGGATGATATAAAGGAATACATGGAAATCATCCTCTCCCACAACATTGAAAATCCCGTCCTTATCGACAAATACCTCATGGGTATTGAGCTTGAAGTTGACGCCATCTGTGACGGAAATGACATCCTCATCCCCGGCATTATGGAGCACGTTGAGCGCACAGGTATTCACTCCGGCGACTCCATCGCCGTTTACCCCGCATGGAATATCACCGACCGACTTCGCCGCGAAATCATCGAGTGTACAAAGAAGCTTTCCGTGTCACTGAAAATAATGGGACTCGTGAATATTCAATACCTTATTAATGATAACAAGCTTTACGTAATAGAGGTCAATCCCCGTTCCTCCCGTACCATTCCTTACATCAGTAAGGTTACGGGCGTTCCCATGGTAGATTTGGCGACCAGATGTATGCTCGGCGAAAAGCTTGCGGATATGGGCTTTGGAACAGGACTTTACAAGACCTCTCCTTACGTAGCGGTTAAGGTTCCCGTATTCTCCTTTGAAAAGCTTATGAACGTGGATAATCACTTAGGCCCGGAAATGAAATCTACGGGTGAAGTTCTGGGGCTGGCAAGCACTCGTGAAGAAGCTCTCTACAAGGGACTTGTGGGTGCAGGCTACAAATTGAAAAAGCAGGGCGGTATCTTCATCACCGTCCGTAACAGCGACAAGGCGGAAATCGGCGAAACGGCAAAACGCTTCTACGATATGGGCTTTGAGCTTTACGCCACCCGCGGCACTGCCAAGGTCATTGAGGACTATGGCATGAAGGTTACTACCGTAGATAAGATTCACGAGGGTGAAAACAACACCTTGAAGCTCATTGAATCGGGACGAATCGACTATGTAATTTCTACCTCGGCAAAAGGCAGAATCCCCACCCGTGACAGCGTTAAAATACGCCGTAAAACGGTTGAGCGCGCAATCCCCTGCCTCACGTCCATTGACACGGCAAACGCGGTTGCAGACTGCTTAAAGAGCCGCTATTCACAGCATTGTACAGAGCTTGTCAACATCAACGATATGCGCGACTCCAAGGAAACCTTGGAATTCACCAAAATGGAAGCCTGCGGCAACGACTACATTTACTTCAACTGCTTCAATCAGCGAATTGATAATCCCGAGGGACTGAGCATCCGTTTTGCCGACCGTCATTTTGGAATCGGCGGTGACGGCGTTGTGCTTATGTATCCGTCAGATGTGGCAGATGTAAAAATGCGTATGTTCAACCTTGACGGCACAGAGGGCAAGATGTGTGGAAATGCCGCACGCTGCATTGCAAAATATATGGTTGACAACGGCATGGTAAACAAAGACACCGTTTCTATCGAAACAATCAGCGGAATTCGTGATACCGAGATTGAAAAGGTCAATGGCGAGGTAAGCACGGTTACCGTAAATATGGGTAAGGCAGAGCTTAACCCCTCTTTAATCCCCGTGAAGCTGGCACTGCGCACTGTAATCGGTGTTCCGACACAGGTAGCAGGCGGCAGGTACAAAATCACCTGCGTTTCCATGGGCAACCCCCACTGCGTAGTCTTTAATGACGAATTCGATGTAGCACTTGACAATCTCAATCTGGAGGAAATCGGGCCTAAATTTGAAAATGACCAGCTCTTCCCCGAGAGAGTCAATGTGGAATTTGTCAAGGTATTGAACCCGACCACTCTGAAAATGAGAGTATGGGAGCGCGGCTCCGGTGAAACCTTTGCCTGCGGAAGCGGTGCTTGTGCTGCAGTTGTGGCTGCGGTGGAAAACGGCTTCTGTCCCAAAAACGAGGAAATCACAGTTAAGCTTCGGGGCGGCGACCTCAAGATAAGATACGCCAATGATGCTGTATATCTTTCCGGCAATGCAACCAAAATTTACGAGGGCAAGGTAGTCCTTTAATAGCTTTTGAATGTGTAGGGAATTACAATTCCCTACACATTTTTTGTACGGTCATATTATAAAAGTAAGGGGGTGTTGCACCTAAGTGCAACCCCCCCTTAAATACAACATATTAAACCTTAGCCGACAATACCGGAGCGTTCAATACCGCCAATGAGGTATTTCTGTAAGAATACATACATGATAAGCAAAGGCATGAGAATCATCAAACCGCAGGTGTTTCTGATAGCGGATTCATACAGGTTTTTAGCCGCATAAGCCGTATCAAGCGAGTTTGGAATCGCAACGATATCGGGCATAAGCACCGTCTTTGCTTTGGTAAAGAACACGGTGGTATAGAAGTTATCCGTCCACTGCCACGAGAACGCGAAGAGGAATATTGTAATCATCATCGGAATCGAGAGAGGGAGAATAATCTGGATAAAGGTTCTAAACGTACCGCTTCCGTCAATATACGCGGATTCTTCAAGCTCATCGGGCACACCGTTATAGAACTGACGCATCATGAAGATGTAAAGTCCGTTCTTAAACGCCAGACCTCCTAAAGAGAGGAGCGTCAAAGGCCAATAGGAGTTAATCATGTCGATTGATGTGAAAGGAAGTATCTTGAAGCCTTCAATCACACCGCCGCCAAGGAATTTGAATATTCCGAATATATCGAAATAATGGAAATGCATGAACATAGAAAGCTGGAGTGTTCTGTGAGGAACAATCATAGTGAAGATAACCAGGAGAAAAACCAGCTTGTTGCCCTTGAACTTGAATTTGGCAAGACCGTATCCGATAAGGCAGCAGACAAAGGTTTGAATAAGTCCGCAAAGTACCGATAGGACAACCGTATTCGTCAAAGCTTCAAAATAGTCATTGCCGGAAATAATTGCTTTGTAAGTATCAAGGGTTGGGTATCTCGGAATCAACTTTACCGTTACATCAAGGAAGTCCTCACGGCTCATAAACGAGCCGGAAATCTTTGCGAAGAACGGGAAAAGGATAACGTACGAAATACCTATAAGAAGTACAAATCTGAAAATCTTAAATACAACCTCTCCAAAAAACTTAGGAGTGAAGTATTTGGCTTTAATGCGAGTTAACAGAGGGGTTCTCTCAAAATCAACTCTGATTTTATTCTTGCTCTCCTTCATAATACGGGGAGCTTTTGGTGCTTGTTGAGTATTCATTTAATCATCCCTCCTTAGTCGCGTTTTTGGTAGAATACATATCCGCCCAGCAGTGCCGCAACCAAGCCGATAATCGCTATAACGATAATGAAGTATATCCATGCCATCGCCGAGCTTAAAACGGTACTTTCTTTGCTGTACACATTGGATATGTAGGACATAACCGCGTTGGACTGAGATGTAAAGGAGTCAATGACCGTGTATATTGCATTTACAAGAATCATCGGGCTTATCATCGGGAAAGTAATTTTCCAGAAGGTTTCCCAAGCAGAAGCACCGTCTATATCGCAGGATTCGTAAATCGCAGGCGATATTGACTGAAGCCCTGCAAGGAATATAAGCATCTGTACACCGGAGCGATTGATAATGTCATAAATATTGTTT
>JAZNUF010000121.1:0-8478 GCA_045592185.1 Candidatus Flemingiibacterium sp. | reverse complement strand
GGTTAAAACTGAGCATAACGAAGCAGCTCCCGCACAGCATGAGCTTGCCCCTGTTTTCGATACAACCAACATCGCCGCAGACCACAACCAGCTCACCATGGAAATAATGAAAAATGTGGCTTCCCGTCACGGTCTTGTGTGTCTTCTTCATGAGAAGCCTTTTGCAGGCGTTAACGGAAGCGGCAAGCATAACAACTGGTCCCTTGCCACAAACGATGGAATTAACCTTCTTGAACCGGGAGATACTCCATGTGAAAATGCGCAGTTCCTCTTATTCCTTTCTGCGGTAATCGCAGCAGTAGACGATTATCAGGATTTGCTCCGCGTATCCGTTGCCAGCGCGGGGAATGACCACCGTCTTGGTGCAAACGAAGCGCCTCCTGCCATAATCTCTATGTTCCTTGGAGAGGAGCTTACCGAGATTCTTGAGTCAATCGGAAGTGATGCCGGTTATGATCCGCACAAGAAGTCGGTTATGGCAGTAGGGGTGGATGTGCTTCCGAAATTTGCAAGAGATACCACCGACCGAAATCGTACATCGCCTTTTGCCTTTACGGGAAATAAGTTTGAATTTCGCAGTGTTGGTTCGTCCCACTCAATTTCAGGCCCAAATCTTACCATAAATACGATAGTTGCCGAGGAATTGTCACGAATTGCCGATAAGCTTGAAGCCTCTGTTGCGGCGGGCGAGAACTTTAATGAAGCGGTGGGCGCGCTTATTCGGGACATTTATAAGGACCACAAGCGTATTATTTTCAATGGAAACAATTATTCCGATGAATGGGTACAGGAGGCCACGGCACGGGGACTTCTTAATCTTTCTACAACTCCTGATGCCTTTCCTTGCTTTGTGGCTGACAAGAATATCGCCCTTTACACAAAGCACAAGGTCTTTACCGAAATGGAGATGCACTCCCGTGATGAGATTCACATGGAGAATTACTGCAAGGTTATGAATATCGAGGCGCTTACCATGATTGACATGGCAAAGAAACAGATAATTCCTGCGGTGATGAAATACATTCGCGACCTTTCCGAAACTGCCGCGGCGGCAAAGCTGCTCGATGCACCCGTTGAGGTGGAAAAGGAGCTTGTGACAAAGCTGTCAAGCCTGGCAAGCGAGCTTTACGATGGAATCGGTGCCCTTGAATTTGCCGTATCTGAAAGCCACAAATTTACCGAAAATTATGGGCTTATGATTTTTATTCGGGATGAGATCATTCCCACCATGAATTCTGTGCGAACTGTAGCAGATGAGCTGGAAAGCATCGTGAGTGAAGAATATTGGCCATTCCCCACATATTCCGAATTGTTGTTTGATAACTGATTTTGTATTAACAGCCGGCAGCGGTAAATCCGTTGCCGGTTTGCTCTTTGTACGGATGCTTTATCTGTGGCGTGCTTGTGTTAAATGTGGACAATTTTTGCTGAGTAAAATATAAAAACATACCTATTGCGTAGCACTCGTGTGGATGAGAGTGCGTGGGAGTTCACAAAATGTTAACACAAAATATATGTTATATCCTTGAATTTGGACTCAAATTAAGGTATACTATGTACATAGCTTAGCACTTGAAGCCTTAGAGTGCTAAAAACTTATAAAAGTCGGTAAAAAAGAAGGGAAGTGTGGAAAGTGTCGCGGGCAAACGAATTATCCGAGCGTAAAAAGGCAATACTCAAAGCTATAATTGACACCCACATCAACCTCGGTGAGCCCGTTGGCTCAAAATATCTCACCCAGTATAAGCAGATAGCTTTCTCGTCTGCTACCATAAGAAATGAGATGGCTGAGCTTGAGGACATGGGTTACCTTGAACAGCCTCATGCCTCCTCGGGACGTATACCGTCTGAGCTTGGATATCGGTTTTACGTTGACCAGCTTATGCAGCAGTATCGGGTGACTCAAGCGGAAATCGGTGAGCTCAATAAGCTTTATGCACTTAAAGCGGCGGAGATTGATAGGATTCTTGATCGAGCAACGAAGCTTATGAGTATGCTTACGAATTACACGGGAGTGGCATTGAAACATTCTCCCGCAAAACAGACCGTGGCAAGATTTGATACCATGTATCTGTCCCCGAGAAGCTTTGTCCTGGTTATGCTTACCTCTGCCGGAACTGTAAAGACACGGCAGGTGCGGTTGGGTTTTGACGTTTCCCACGATACTCTTGAGAGGTTGACGTCCGTGCTCAATGAATGTATGTCCGGGCTGGAGCTTGACAATATTACCCTTCCTGTCATTATGGATATGCAAAGGCGAGTGCCAAACGGTGAGAAGCTTATAAACCCCATCATACAGACAATTTATGAAACCATCGGTACGGCTGATGAGGGAGAGCTGATGTTTGACGGAGTCAATAACCTCCTTAATTATCCTGAATATTCCGACATAAACAGCGTACGGAATATGCTTGGACTTTTCGATAATCAAGACACTCTGAGGGAGGTCATGGGCGACAGTCAGCCGGATCATACAAACATATATATAGGCTCTGAAAATGCCGTTGAGGTTATGAACAATTCTTCGCTTATATTCAGAACGGTGAAGGCACGGGATAAGGTTATAGGTGCTATTGGCGTAATCGGCCCCCGCCGAATGGACTACTCCAAGGTTGTGACTTTGGTTGACTATATGTCCGAGAACATAAGCAAGATTCTTGAGTTTGAAAATGCCCTTGAACTGGATGAGGAGAACTAAAAGCATCCTAATCACCGTAGAGGCGTAATATATTTATATGGAGGACATAATGTCAGAGGAAAAGATAAAAAAAAGCGGTGACGCGAAAGCAGAAAAATGGGAGGAAATCCTAAGCGATACCGAAGTGACAGACGGTGCTTGCGAGTCCAAAAAAGACAAAAAGAAAGAAGAAAAGCAACTTAAGGATGAAAATAAGCGGCTGACGGCGGAGCTTGAAAAAATGAAATCCGAGCTTGAAAAAGTAAAATCGGAATACGCCGAAATAAACGACAAATATCTCCGAGTTGCCGCTGAATATGACAATTTCCGTAAGCGTTCTGCCAAGGAGAGAGAGGGGATTTACGCCGAAGCGTATGCCGATGCCCTTTCTTCAATACTTCCGATTATGGATAACCTTGAACGGGCGGCGATATATACTGACGGTGAGCAGCTTGCTGACGGCTTGAAGCTGATATTCAAGAGTGCGAAAGATGCTTTTGAAAGAATCGGAGTTATCGAATTCGGTGCGGCAGGCGAGCAGTTTGACCCGCAAATACACAACGCAATGATGCACATTGAAGACGAGGCCCTCGGAGCAAACGAAATAGTCGAGGTTTTCCAAAAGGGCTATAAAAAAGGCGACAGAGTGCTGCGTGAAGCGCTTGTAAAGGTTGCCAATTAAATAAGTCAAATCAAAAAATTATATAATCTAAATGTAAAAAGGAGAATATTATCATGGGAAAAATTATCGGTATAGATTTAGGTACAACTAACTCTTGCGTGGCTGTTTTTGAGGGCGGTGAGCCTACGGTTATCACCAACCCCGAAGGCGCGCGCACAACCCCTTCCGTTCTTGCATTCAGCAAGACCGGTGAGCGTATGGTTGGTCAGGTGGCAAAGCGTCAGGCGATTACCAATCCCGACCGCACCGTTTCAAGTATCAAGCGTCACATGGGCAGCGATTATAAGGTTACCATTGACGATAAAAAGTACACACCTCAGGAAATTTCCGCTATGGTTCTTCAGAAGCTTAAGTCGGACGCGGAAGCATACCTCGGCACAACTGTTACCGAGGCGGTTATCACCGTTCCTGCGTACTTCACCGACTCTCAGCGTCAGGCAACCAAGGATGCAGGTAAAATCGCAGGTCTTGACGTAAAGCGTATAATCAACGAGCCCACCGCTGCAGCTCTCGCATACGGCGTTGACAAGGATGCAAAGGAACAGAAAATCATGGTATTTGACCTTGGCGGCGGTACTTTTGACGTTTCTATTCTTGAAATTTCCGATGGCGTTTTCGAAGTTCTTGCAACCCACGGTGACAACAAGCTTGGCGGTGACGACTTCGATGCGCGCGTAATAAATTGGATTGCCGATGAGTTCATGAAGGAAAATGGCATTGACCTCAGAAAAGATAAGATGGCGATGCAAAGACTTAAAGAAGCAGCAGAAAAAGCGAAAATCGAGCTTTCAGGCATGACATCCGCAAACATCAATCTTCCCTTTATCACGGCAGACGCAACCGGTCCTAAGCATTTTGACGGCACTCTTTCAAGAGCAAAGTTTAACGAGCTTACCGCTGACCTTGTAGAACGCACAATGGGCCCCACAAAGAAGGCTCTTGCCGACTCCGGTCTTAGTGTGGGACAGATTGACAAGGTTCTCCTTGTAGGTGGTTCAACCCGTATCCCTGCCGTACAGGATGCAGTTAAGAATTTTGTTGGGAAAGAGCCTTTCAAGGGCATAAACCCCGATGAGTGTGTTGCAATCGGTGCGGCTATTCAGGGCGGCGTACTTGGCGGCGATGTAAAAGATTTACTGCTCCTTGACGTAACTCCTCTTTCTCTCGGTATTGAAACACTCGGCGGTGTATTCAACAGAATCATCGACAGAAATACCACAATACCCGTAAAGAAGAGCCAGGTATATTCCACCGCGGCAGACGGTCAGACCTCCGTTGAAATTCATGTTCTTCAGGGTGAGCGCGATATGGCTGCGGGTAACACCACCCTCGGACGCTTCTCTCTTGACGGAATTGCTCCTGCACCTCGCGGAATCCCTCAGATTGAAGTTACCTTTGACATTGATGCCAACGGCATTGTAAATGTTACTGCTAAGGATAAGGGTACAGGAAAAGAACAGCATATCACCATCACATCCTCTACCAATATGTCCCAGGAGGATATTGATAAAGCGGTTAAGGACGCAGAGAAGTTCGCCGAGGAGGACAAGAAGCTCAAAGAAGCAGTTGAAGTTAAAAACAACGCTGAGAGCATGATTTTCCAGTGCGAAAAGTCACTTAACGAAATGGGCGACAAGGTAACTGATGCGGATAAGGCACCCGTTACCGCGGCTATCGAAAAGCTTAAGGAAACCGTTAAGGGCGGCGATACCGATGCTATTAAGGCAGATACCGAGGCTCTTCAGCAGGCGTTCTATCCCATCGCCGAAAAGCTCTATGCACAGCAGGGCGCGCAGGGAGCAGGTCCCGATATGGGCGCAAATCCCGGCGCGGGAGCACAAGACGGCTCCGGAGAAACCTATTACAATGCTGACTTTGAGGATAAAACCAATCAGTAATTAATCCTTGACAATCATCCGAAAATCGTCGGCATTGCCGGCGATTTTCTTGTGGATGTACGGCTAAGGGCGGTATTATAACGAAAAGATAGATAAATTTACAAATTCTTATTTATTTTTTCTTTTAAATATAGTACAATATATTAGTTACAACTGATTATTTGATTATAATTTTGCCGCTTTGGCGGTATGGAGAATATTATGGCAGACAAACGAGATTATTATGAGGTCCTTGGCCTTGATAAATCGGCTGATGAGGGTGCGATAAAGAAGGCGTACCGTACACTTGCAAAAAAATATCATCCCGATATGAATCCGGGTAACGCGGAAGCGGAGAAAAAATTCAAAGAAGTCAACGAGGCGTATGCCGTACTTTCCGACCCGGAGAAAAAGGCACGTTACGACCAATACGGTCATGCGGGAGTAGACCCTCAGGCAGGCTTTGATGGCGGCTTCGGAGGATTTGGCAGAGGCTTTGACGCTTCCGACATTTTCGGAGATATATTCGGAAGCTTTTTCGGCGGCGGATTCAGCTCATCTCAAGGGGCGCGCCGCAACGGGCCAATGCGCGGTGGAGATATTCACCAAAGGGTTACCATATCCTTTGAGGAGGCGGCTTTCGGCTGTAATAAGGAAATAAATTACGGAAGAATTGAAAAATGCCCCGAATGTGAAGGCTCAGGCGCAAAGAAGGGAACTGCCGTTGAAACCTGCCAAAGTTGTCATGGAACGGGCCAGGTAAGGGTACAGCAGCGTACCATGCTCGGTATGATGCAAACTACTCGTCCCTGCGAGGATTGCGGCGGAACAGGTAAAAAGATAAAAGAGCCTTGCGGTTACTGTAAGGGTAAGGCGTACGTTAAAAATTCCAAGAAGCTTGATGTGGTAATTCCTGCGGGAATTGACGATGGACAGAGAGTTGCTGCCAGACGTCAGGGCGACTGTGGAAGAAATGGCGGAGAGGCCGGCGACCTTATAGTTACGGTTATGGTTCGTCCGCACCCCATATTTGAAAGGGACGGATATAACATATACTGTGAAGTTCCCATAACCTTTGCCGAGGCGGCGCTTGGCGCCGAGCTTCAGATACCCACTCTCGAAGGCAAGGAAACATACACAATTCCCGAGGGAACTCAACATGGAACAAGATTTACCATGCGCGGAAAGGGTATTCCTTACCTCAATAATAACAAATCCCGCGGTGATTTGATTTTTACTGTTTCAATCGAAACGCCAAAGGGACTGTCCGAGTCGCAAAAAACACTGCTTCGCAACTTTGCGGAATCCCTCGGAGAAAAAAACAACACAAAGAAAAACAGCTTTATCAAAAAGCTTTTTAATAAGTGATTACATCTGCCGCAAAGTCTTATTTTGGCTTTGCGGCAGTGTGCGAAAAAGGCATCGGAATAAATAGTAAAAAACATATAAATTCCCAAGAAAGGAAAAGATAGTATAATGAATTGGACTCAACTTCGCGTTACCGTATCCACGGGGGATATAGACAGAGTGGCAGCAATCATGAGTATGCTCGACAACGGAATAATGATAGAGGACTACAGCGATATCGAGGATGGGCTTAAAACAGTCTATGGCGACCTCATTGACGAAGCTATTTTAAATGCCGACAAAACTAAAGGGGCGGTTTCCATATATATTCCCGAGGACAAAAACTACAATGATTATTTGGCGTTTTTGCGTGACCGCTTTAGCGCCGAGGGAATTGATGCCGACATGAAGCTTCTCGGCGTTGACGAGGAGGAATGGTCGACTGCTTGGAAAAAATATTACCATCCTATTCGTGTGGGACAACGGCTTGTGGTCGTTCCCGCCTGGGAAAAGTATGAGAGCAGTCCTGATGATATTATCGTAAAAATGGACCCCGGAATGGCTTTCGGAACGGGAACTCATGAAACCACACGTCTTGTTTGCGGACTTATCGAAAAGTATCTTACCCCCGGTGAGCGTATGCTTGACGTGGGAACGGGCAGCGGAATTCTTGCCATTTGTGCTTCAAAACTTGGAGCAAAAGAGTGCTTCGCTTACGATATTGACCCCGTGGCGGTCAGAGTAGCAAGAGAGAACTGCAAGGATAATGACTGCGATAACATAACCTGCGATGTTTCCGATTTGCTCGCCGATGTTTATACAAACGGCGGACAATATGATTTTGCGGTGGCAAATATAGTTGCGGACATAATAATTCGTATGGCACCCGATGTGGGAAAATATTTAAGGAAAGGTGCATATTTGATTACCTCCGGTATTATTGAGCGCTATGCAGGCGATGTGCGTGATGCTATGACTGCCGGCGGCTTTACTCTCGTTGAGGAAGCCATGGAAAGCGACTGGGTGGCAATGGTTTACAAAAAAGACTAAAATTGTAATTTTGTTGCGTTTTTTCGCCGTATAAACAAAAAAATGCAAAAAAAATTTTCAATAATATTTGACAAAATGACGAAAGTGTAGTATAATATATATCATAGTAGTTGAATTTACAGTCGAAAGTTATGCTAATTTTGACGAATTGTACGATAGGACGAAAGAATGCCTCGTTTTTTTCTGTCAGCATCTAATATCGAAAACGGATATGTTACTATTTTCGGTGATGATGCTAATCATATTTCGCGCTCTCTGCGTATGCGGGTGGGCGAGCATATAACCGTTTGCGATATGCAGAAAATTGAATATGACTGTGAGCTGTGTGAATTCACGCCGGACAAGGTGGTGGCAAGAATTATTTCTTCCTCCCCGTCCGATACGGAGCCGCCCTATAAAATCAAGGTATATCAGGCTTTGCCAAAATCGGACAAGCTTGATACCATAATAATGAAGTCGGTGGAAACGGGAGCTCATGAAATCATCCCATTCGAGTCTGAACGAACCGTTGTACGTATAGACAGCGATGTGCGGCGAGAGGAAAAGAAGCTTGAGCGCAGGCGAAAAATAGCCGCCTCTGCCGCAAAGCAATGCGGAAGAAGCATGATTCCCGAGGTGCGGTTACCCATGTCCTATGATTCTATGCTTTCGGAGGCGGCGAAAAGCGAGCTTGTGTTGTTCTTCTATGAGGGTGATGGAACTGTTTCGCTTCGCAAACTTCTCAGTGAGAGATATATCGATGGGAAACGCCCGGCGGATATTTCGCTTATAATTGGCTCTGAGGGCGGGTTTTCCATCTCTGAGGTGGAAAAGGCAAGAAATGTCGGTGCAGATATATGCAGTCT
>JAZNUF010000120.1:0-4435 GCA_045592185.1 Candidatus Flemingiibacterium sp. | reverse complement strand
AAACAACGAATTCGCAAGGATATCATAAAAAAGAGACTACAAAACAAACTATCCAATAAATGTATTGAGAAACTTCATCAAAATACTCGTTTTGTCGATCTGCTTGATATGGTTAACAGTATCCAAGAATAGTTTTAATTTTGCCCTGCCTTGCGCGGGGCTTTTCTTTGCTTTCTGCATATCAAAAGCCACCACGAAAATCGTGGTGGCTAATTTCATTTTACCGCTAAAATCGCAGACGCTCGTGGATGGTTTTTTGTTTTGCTAACGTGTGCGCGGAGAGAAGCCCGCAAGAAGACAGAGAAGAAGAGAGCAAAGAAATCCAAACGACTTCTTGCCGAGTATACGCCCTTGGCGTATACTCGTGTCGATATCCCGTACGGGTCACCAAAACAAAAAGACAGCATGGCGTAATTCGCTATGCTGTCGCTCGCTTTATATATGTCAATGGACTGATTTTTTCACAGTTAAAGCGATTGTTTCCACTTTTTTAAAATGCCGTTTCATAATAAATAGAACCGCAATGCCCAAAATGGGAAAGAGCGTGGTTGCCAGCATACCCACCTTCATCCCCAGTTGCTCCGGGGATACCAAAAGAGTAGGGGCAAGCCTTTCTGCCCATGAGCTTGCAGCTACCGTATCCACCACTATGCCGAGCAGCTGCGGCGCAACGGAAGCGCCGAAATCTCCCCCTGCCGCCATCATTGCGTATGCGGCTACGCCGATGCAAGGAAATTTTTCTTCCATTAAAATCAGTGTACCCGGCCATAGCATTGAAGTGCAAAAGCCGGTGAGAATACAAGCGACCATGGAAATCATGGTGTTCGGTGAAAGCCCGGCAACCAAATAACAGGCCACAGAACCTATCATTCCGCCGAGCAGTACTCTGAAAATGTTTTTTCCGTATTTCGCGTAGAGAATTCTGCCAAGGCCGAGAAAAAGGGCAAATAATGCCATTCCGAGTATGTCGCCCCAAATTTTATCTACACAGAGTACATTTTCAACATAGCTCGATACCCAGTTGGTCATGGTGTTTTCTGCGGCACTGCCGAGAAATATGCAAAGAGCGCAGAGGAAAAGTCCGAACCCCCGGCTGCTTGCCGTCCCTTTTTCGTGGGAGGAGTTTATATCGGGTATGGGCGATATGAAGAACAGAATAGAGTTAACAAGGGGCAAAAATGCCCAAAATATAGTCAGCCACATCCAATTTTCCGAACCAAACAATTTAAGAAAGAAAGAGCTTACAAAGACCACCATAAGCACGCCGCCGGCGTAAAGTGAATGAAGAAAACTCATGTCCCTCTCGGGATTTTCCGAGGGGATTGCGGCAATCATGGGACTTATAAGCACCTCTCCAAGCCCTGCGGAAACGGAAAAAATAACAGTTCCAAGTAGCAAGCCTATGTAAGCGTATTCGGGGAAAAAGGTGGGCACCATGGCGTATACGAACATCCCGACAGAGGTCAATATCGGCATTACGCGGGCGGTTTTTTCGATATTGAAATGCTTTGAAAAGAAAGAAAAAATCAAGTCAACCAATAATTGCGTACAGAAGTTTGCCACAACAAGAGTTCCGAGGAGGGTGTAGGATATGCCGTACATTTGTCGAAAGGTGACGAACAGCAGGGGAGGAAGACTGAAAATCGGTGACGAGCCAAGGTAGCTAAGATAGCACGCATATTTTGTTCGGCGGTAGTTTTTTGTTTGCATGGTTTTCTCCGGAGATTATGATTTATTACATTAAATAATATCACACTCCCACAGATTTGTCAAGCGGAAATGCACAGTTGACCGAATCGTCACTATTCACAAAATGGAATAAAAAAATTTTATATCCTTTTCTCAAAATCTCTATTGACTATTTTTGTCGTTTCGTGTATACTATAGTTGTATACAATTTTACTCAAAAATCTTATATGGCGGACAGGCTCAGTGTCTGTTTTTTTGTTTTCTTGATATAAGGAGGCTTATCTGCCTTTTTGTATAAATAAATTATTTTATTGTTGGAGGAACATGACAATGTTCAAGAAAATTTCTTCAATCGCGCTTGCGCTGGTTATGGTTCTTTCTCTCACTGCAGTATTCACATCCTGCGGCGAAGATGAATCTACCGGTGACGTGAAAGCAGCACTTATTTGCTTGCACGGCGACAGCTCTACTTATGACAAGAACTTCATTGATGCATTTAAGGTTGCTTGTGCTAACAAGGGCTTGTCCGAAGATGACTACACCATCATTACCGACATTGCTGAAAGCACTGCTTGCTATGACAAGGCTGCTGAATTTGCAGACGGCGGTTACGATGTTGTATTCGCTGACTCTTTCGGCCACGAAGCACATATGCTTAAGGCTGCAACGGAGTTCCCGGATGTTGAGTTCTGCCATGCAACCGGTACTATGGCTCACACCGAGAATGTTGCTAACTTCCAGAACGCATTTGCTTCCATCTATGAGGGCAGATTCCTTGCAGGTGTTGCAGCAGGCATGAAGCTCTTAGAGCTTTATGATGTTGACAACGATGGAGCTATTGCTGATGATGAAGCTAAAATCGGTTATGTTGGAGCTCATCCTTATGCAGAGGTTATTTCCGGTTACACTTCCTTCTTCCTTGGCGTAAAGTCTGTTGTTGCTAATGCTACTATGGAAGTACGTTATACCGGAAGCTGGTATGATGAAACCGCTGAAAAGACTACCGCAGAAGCTCTTATCGCAAACGGCTGCACACTCATTTCTCAGCACGCTGACTCTATGGGTGCTCCTACCGCTTGTGAAAATGCAAACATCCCCAACGTTGCATACAACGGCACTACCGGTAAGACAGGCACCTTCGTTATCGCTTCCAAGATTAACTGGGTTCCCTACTTTGAGTATATGCTTGATTGCGTAATGAACGATGAGGATATTGCTACTGACTGGACCGGTACACTTAAGAACGGTGCTGTTGAAATCACCGTACTCGGCGAAGCAGCAGCAGAAGGTACTCAGGATAAGCTTAACGAAGTTGCAGCAAAGCTCAACGATGGTACACTCAAGGTATTTGACTGCTCTACATTTACTGTAAACGGCGAAAACCTTACCTCCTACCTCGCTGACGTAGATTCCGATGCAAACTTTGAAAAGGAAACTGAGGTTATCAAGACCGAAAACGGCGTTACTTTCTTCGATGAAAGCGCACTCCGTTCTGCTCCTTACTTTGACATTATTATTGACGGTATCACCGTTACAGAATAAGTGATTTTTTAAAAACATATGGCGGGGTTTTTACTCCGCCTTATGTTGTCCTTTGATTCCCATATTTACGAGCTTTTAAGGAAGGATTTGAACGTGGAAAAGCCCATTGCTATTCAGGTACAAGGAATTACAAAAACCTTTGGCGATAAGGTGATTGCCAACAAAAATGTCACAATGGACATAAGAGAAGGTGAGATTCTGTCTGTTCTCGGCGAGAACGGATGCGGAAAAACCACCTTAATGAATATGATAGCCGGTATTTATTATCCGGATTCAGGAAAGATTTTGATTCATGGCGAGGAGGTAAAAATTATCTCCCCGAAGGATGCCTTTAGATACAGAATAGGCATGATTCATCAGCATTTTAAGCTGATTGATGTATTTACTGCCGCAGAAAATATTACACTTGGTATAAAAGACGGCAGATACAATCTAAAAAATGTAAAAAAACGTATTGTCGAAATGTGCGATAAATACGGTTTCAATATAGACCCCAACAAAAAAATTCATGAAATGTCGGTTTCTGAAAAGCAGACCGTAGAGATTATCAAGGTTTTGTACCGCGGAGCTGACATTTTAATTCTTGACGAGCCCACCGCCGTACTTACTCCGCAGGAAATACGCCGTCTTTTCGCTATTCTTCGGGCTATGCGCGATGATGGAAAATCTATCGTTATTATAACGCACAAGCTCAATGAGGTAATGGAAATTTCCGATCGCGTAACAGTAATGCGGCGCGGCGAGCACATAGCCACGGTAAACACGGCAAATACCAGTGAGCGTGAGCTTACCGAAATGATGGTGGGACAGAAAATCGAATTGAACATTGAGCGCTCGGAGCCGCAAAACACAGAATGTCGTTTGGCAGTGGAAAATCTTTCGATTGTCAACGAGGAGGGGGCTCGTGTGCTTGATAATGTTTCCTTTACTTTGGAAAGTGGAGAAATTCTCGGAATTGCGGGAATTGCCGGCAGCGGCCAGAGGGAGCTTCTCGAATCGGTAGCCGGACTTCAGCAGGTGGTCGATGGAAGCCACATCACCTATTATCCGCCCGAAAAGCCTGCTTCGGAAAAAGAGGAGCTTCTCGGAAAATCTCCTCTTAAAATCAGAGAGCTTGGCGTGCGGCTGTCCTTTGTACCCGAAGACCGTTTGGGCATGGGACTTGTCGGAAACATGGATATTACTGATAATATGATGCTTCGCA
>JAZNUF010000119.1:0-5268 GCA_045592185.1 Candidatus Flemingiibacterium sp. | reverse complement strand
CCCCCTCCTTTTCACCGGCAGCATAGTTTAGGAGCCCATCAAAATGAAGCTTACACAACGCCTGAACCGGTGCATCTGCCTTATTTGACAGTACAACTGTCATGCAGCCGTGCTCCCTTAGTCTTTTCAGCATCGTAAGAATCCCGTCATAGGGTTTTGTCTTGTTATTGCAATTATCCCTATAATGCTCCTTGAATATGTCAAAGACTTTATCAACGGTTTCCGCCTCTGCCCCCATAGGTACGGCTCGTTCTATGAGCTTTCGTATGCCGTTTCCCACAAATCTACGCACTTCCGCCATTGTCCGCGAAGGAAATGAGCAAGACTTGAGGGCATAATTCACCGAGTCCGTAAGGTCGGCAAGGGTATCGAGAATTGTTCCGTCAAGGTCGAATATGGCAAGCTTATATAACATTTTTTATCATCCTTTTTATGTAACTCTTGAAATATTAAATTAGATGTGCTATAATGGTAAAGTACACCATTTATGGGAGGAAGCCATGAAAAAATCAAAGCTTGAAAAATATATCCGTCCGGCTGATATGGGTGACAACTCAACCGTCAGCTTCGTAAACTACGGGGTGAAAGAAAAGCCGAACAGAAGAAACGGTCTTATAAAAATTCTGCTTATCTTAGGTTACATAGTTTTCGCTCTTCTTTACTGCTGTACCTTTTTAGGAGTATTCTTCCATTTGAATCTCCCCATGGTCATTGCATTTTTGCCTGTGTTCTTGTGGATTATGATATTCTTCACCTGGCGTTATACCCAGGTTGAATATGAATACATCATCTCCGATGGAGAAATGCGTATGATGAAAATTTACGGCGGAAAAAGTATGCGGCTTCTCTTCCGTACACGCATCAGCTCCATGAATCTTATCGCTCCCTATAACGGCGAACACCGCGCCGCCGCCGACAAAATTCCCGCCGAAAACCGTATCTGCTGCGTATCCTCCATGTCAAGCCCCGACATTTATTTCGGCATCTTCCGCGAGGACAGCAAAGAGCGTGCAGTCTTCTTTGAAGCCACGGAGAAAACTCTTCGTGTAATAAAATATTACAACTCAGAGGTTGTAATCTCAAAAACGCGGTATTGATTAATTCCGCCTCTACAGCAAATGTCGGGGCGGAATCTTTTGCGTTTCCACAAAGCGAGGTCTTTAACTTGTTTTTGATATTTTAACCGTTGTACGCTTCCTCATCACAGAATACATAAACATCAGAGTGAAGGTTAAGAAGCGTTGCGGGATTTGAGGTGGTCAGCGCACCCTCAAGCATCTCGCGAAGCACCTTGTGCTTACCCTTACCGCTTACAAGCATAATAATTTTCTTTGCCGCCATAATCGGAGCTATACCCATTGTAAGAGCGTGCTTCGGTACTTCATCTGCACTGGCAAAAAAACGGGAGTTTGCTGTGGTAGTGCTTTTCGTAAGCCCTGTTTTGTGGGTAGCACCGATAAGAGAATCAGCAGGCTCATTGAATCCGATATGACCGTTGTTACCGATACCGAGTACCTGAATGTCGATGCCGCCTGCCGCCTCAATAGCTTTGTCGTAGGCCTCGCACTCTGCTTCGGCATCCGCAGCTTCACCGTTAAGTACGTGAGTATTAGCTTTGTCGATATTGATATTATCGAAAAGGTTTTTATTCATAAAATAGCGGTAGCTTTGAGAATCGGTGGGCTTAATGGGATAGTATTCGTCAAGGTTGTAGGTCTTAACCTGCGCAAAGTCGATTCTGCCCTCACGGTTGAGCTCTGCAAGGCGCTTATACATACCAACGGGTGTAGACCCCGTTGCAAGTCCCAAAACACAGTCCGGCTTCAGAGTGATCACACTTGCCACAACCTCTGCCGCTTTTCTTGACATTTCTTCATAATCTTTGCAAACGTAAAGCTTCATTTCACGTTGTTCCTTTCATGGGAAATTAAATTTTACAACAACATTATAATATGTTTTTTCGAAAAAAGCAAGGTGATGGCAATATAATACCACATGATGGCAATATACTGCCAACTGTTGTTGTCCCTCGGAACAAAATGGGAATTTTTTCGTCAATTAGAGTAGGAATTATCCTGACGCCACGCCTCAACGCGGTTGATGGTAAATCCCTTTTCGGAGAAATTCTTTTCATATTCGGTCATAATATTTCCGTCAGCCCACGGACTGTTGTGCAGGTCATAGGTGAGATTTTCCAGCCTAAATCCCATCTCGCGAAATTCTTCAAGTGAAAAATCAAACAGTCCGCGATTATCGGTCTTAAAGAAAATCGCTCCGTCAGGCTTGAGAATCCGCAAATATTGCGAGAGAAAATTTCTATGAGTAAGACGCCGTTTTGCGTGTCCCGCCTTGGGCCATGGGTCTGAAAAGTTTAAATATATGCGGTCAACAACACCGTCCGCAAATATGTCCCAAAGCTTTGCCACATCCCCCACAATGAAGCGCACGTTGGTAAGCTCTGCCTTTTTGCATTTTTCCATGGCGAGCATGGCAACATCGGCAATTCGCTCAAGGGCGATAATATTAACCTCCGGATTTACCGCAGCTGTTCCGCAAACAAAAGCTCCCTTGCCGCAACCGATTTCCAACCACAAAGGTCGTTCTGTGCCATTTTCAAAGATAATCGGCAAATTTTCGCGATTTACCGCGGTATTTTCGATGATAATGTCGGAACACGCGCTAATTCTCTCAGCCCCGTGCTTTTTTTTTCGCATTCTCATATTGCATTTTGCTCCCTTTTTTGGTAAAATAATAATGAGTACATTTATGTAGTCTTGGATTACTACTATTATAACACATAACAACACCCTCTGAAAAGAGATAATTTGAAAATTTTTAACTTTTTAGCGCATATTCGCAACAATAAGTAATATGGAGGTTTTTCACGGATGTCAAGCAAACAAGAATTTTTGGACAAATTAAAATCCGCACTGACAGCGCGAGGCGTGTCAGACATTGACGCCGCCCCTTACCTTGAGCGCTTCAATCAGTTCTATGACCGAATGGCAGCCGATTCTGCTCAGACAGCGGCGGTACTTGAAGATGTGGATAGCATCGCCGACAACATCTTTTCTCAAATATCGGAAAGCTACAGCGATATAGACAAGCTCGCCTATGGAACAGAGACTCAAAATCCGAAGCCTGAGGTGGAGAGCGAAAAGCCTACTACCGAAATTGATATTTCCGCCCTTTCGGATATTTCGGAATACGATTGGGATGAAGAGCCCGAAGAAGTTGACGATAACCCGGAAACCGAATCGGAAACCGGGGATATAATTTTACCGGCAGAGGAATATGCTTCCTTGTCAACAAGCTCCACCCGTCTGCCTGACTATGTTGAAGAGGAACAAATTCCAAACAGCAAGCTCTTTTGGATTTTGTTCGTGGTAACCGCCAACATTTGGATTCCCTTAGGATTATTTGCCCTCGCCCTTTTTGCCGCGGCGTGGTTAGGTATTGCGGCACTTATGGTAGGTGCTATTGCCTGCATGGTGGCTCTTGTGGCGGCCGGCAGCGCTCTGGCGCTTGTTGGCATAATTTACGGCATTGTTCAGCTGTTTACTTCTCTGGCTGTCGGTCTTTATGAAATTGGACTTGGAATAGTAATCATAGGTGCTGTAATGCTTTCTGGCATCCTTATTTATAATTTTGCCATAAGAGTTGTGCCGATTCTCTTCAGCTTGCTTTATAAGTTCTTCCGCTACTGTCTGAAAAAATTAAAGCAGCTGTTCAACTTCTTAAGAAAGGTGTGTGCGAAAATATGAAGCCTACATCAACAGTATTTTTGATAGTTTCCGCGGTAATCATTTTAGCAGGTCTTATTACCATGGGTGTTGCAAGTGGATTTGCCGCTTCCGAGGGGATAATTCTGACTCAATCGGCAGATGAAAGCCATTCGGAAATCCACGAATATTCAAATTTGAGTAAAATCACCTTGGATTTAAAAGATGTGGAAGTAAATATAATAGGAAATTCCGACACGGCATATGTAGAGCTTGTCAATTTCCCTATGGGAATGTATACATTTTCAAATACGAACCGCGTACTCACCATAAAAAACAGCATGGATATTTTCAGCTTTTCCGGTTTTGCTTCCATGATATCGGGCTTTAAGGGGCTTGGAGGTATCGTAAATTATTTCAACCTGGCAGATGCAGAAAAAGCTGTAAACATTTATCTCTCGACAGAAAATCCCCTTAACATAATTGAATGTACCCTTGAAGAGGGGAATGTAAATATAAAAAACTGCGACATCTACGCCGATTATGACATTTCTATCGAGAAGGGCAAGCTGTCAATAGACGGTCTGCAAACAAAATCTCTTGTAAGCGCCGCCATAAAAGATGGAAATATCCTCGTAAATGACAGTAATATCAAAACCCTCTCGGCAGAAATTTCCCGAGGGAATTTAAAGATTGACGGCAATATCGACACAATAGATGCTTCTGTGGAAATCGGAGATGTCACCTACAACTGTTACAATGACCTGGGTTTAATAAATTATAAGCTTACAGCAAATGTGGGCAAGGTAATTATTGACGGCGCGGATTTCGGCGGTTATGCCAACAAAATATATGAAAACATCGAGAATTTGACGGACATCAGCGTAGGTACGGGAAATATAACCCTTTCCTCCGCCCTTGGTAAAAATAATTGACAGGGACATTTTTTAATAAATTAAAATATCGTCCGCTTTGAAAATTCCTTCCCCCTCAAAAATATTAGCATTTTTGTGCACATCTTACAAATATACTATGTAAAGTTTGGGGAAAAAGGCTCTTCCATTTTTCATAAAAATTTGGTATAATACTGTATGTTTGATAAGACTGTATAGAATCCGACACCAAAGTGCCGTTTTAAATATTTTTTAGGAGGAATTTATAACATGGCAAGCTTATCTTTAAAGCACATTTACAAAAAGTATCCCGGCGGCGTTACCGCCGTATCGGACTTCTGCCTTGAAATCAAGGACAAAGAATTTATCATCTTCGTTGGCCCTTCCGGATGCGGTAAGTCCACCACCCTTCGTATGATTGCAGGTCTTGAGGAAATCACCGAGGGCGAGCTTTTCATCGGCGACAAACTTGTTAACGATGTTGCCCCCAAGGACAGAGATATTGCGATGGTTTTCCAGAACTATGCTCTTTATCCTCATATGTCCGTGTTTGATAACATGGCATTCGGTCTTAAGCTCCGCAAGGTTCCCAAGGAAGAAATCAAGAGAAAAGTTGAAGAAGCAGCACGCATCCTCGACATCACTCACCTTCT
>JAZNUF010000118.1:0-11625 GCA_045592185.1 Candidatus Flemingiibacterium sp. | reverse complement strand
GTTCCTTCGGTAATCATTTGTCCAGTCAAGTCAGCTGCTTTCTGTCTGATTTCTTCTTTGATTGCTTCTTTAAGTTCGTCACCTTTCAGGTCTGCGAACTTGTTGTCGGAAACGTATTTGAGTTTGATTTCGTTTGGTGTTCCGATTAATCCGTCTGTATGTGCTGGTGATACGACTGGATCTGCGAGTTCCCAAATTTTTCCAACTGGGTCTTTGAATGCTCCGTCACCGTAAACCATTACTTCGATATTCTTTCCCGTAGCAGCCTTAAGCTTTGCCTGAATTGCATCTACTACCGCTTGACAATCGCGAGGGAAAAGCTTAATCTGGTCATCGGTTGCTTTGTTAGAACCGAGAAGTCCGTATTCTGCGTTGAAGCCGCTGCCGTTGATGGGGGCTGTCATAATGTCATCAAGTCCGAGGATGATTTCGCCGCCTTCGGCTTTCAGGATTCGCTTGGTTCGAGCTCTTGTGTGAATGTCACAGCAAAGTACGTTCTTTGTATAATTCAGAATTGCCTTTGGGTTGTTTGCGAAAATGATTTCACATTCCGCGCCGCATCCGCGAATAAGCTCCTCATAATAAGCTACATAATCAACACCCGTAAAGGTGTGCTTTTCATAACCGAACAGTTCACGGTATTTGTCCAGACTGAGGACATCCGTGTAAGGATTAACTCCCTTTTCATCAAGTGCATCAATGCTGACTAAATGATTTCCTACTTCATCGGAGGGATAAGAGAGCATAAGAACAATCTTTTTAGCGCCTTTCGCTATACCGCGCAGACATATTGCAAAACGATTACGGCTGAGAATGGGGAAGATTACGCCGACAGTTCCGCCGCCGAACTTAGCTTTTATATCTTCTGCAATATCGTCAACAGTAGCATAGTTGCCCTGAGCTCTTGCAACGATAGCTTCAGTCATAGCTACGATGTCGCGATCATGAAATTCAAAACCGGCATCATCGTGTGCTTCAAGCATGGACGAGGTGACAATTTCAACGATGTCATCGCCATTTCTAATAATAGGAGCTCTAACTCCGCGTGATACGGTGCCAATCATACGACTCATAATTCATTACTCCTTTGGTTTGATAAAATTCATACCACCTTATTATTATATCACATAACTTTCTTATTTTCAATAATTTAAGATAAATTTTTAATATATCATCAAGAAAAATTTTTTCCCAAAATGAATAAGTTTTTGGACATATTGATTGAAATTACAACCAATGCTTGCTGTTTTTGTAGGATTGTTGAGCATAAGGCATAATTTGACTGGGTTTTTTGATAAAATGCTAAAAAATGACAATTAAGCGGGAAAATTGAAAATTTCTATTGAATTTTTTTTGTTGATATGATATAATAAATGTTGTAATAAGAGTTTTCAAACCCAGTAATATATTAAGGAGTATTGCAAATGAAAAAGATTTACGAAGGCAAAACCAAGGACGTTTATTCACTTGATAATGGAAATGTGATGCTTAAATTTAAGGACGATTGCACCGGCAAAGACGGTGTGTTCGACCCGGGAGAAAACACCGTAGGTCTTACTATTGAAGGAATAGGAAAAGCGAATCTCGAAACTTCAATTTATTATTTTGAGCTTCTCAAAAAAGCAGGAATCAAAACTCACTATGTTTCTGCTAGTATTGATGATGCTACAATGGAGGTGCTTCCTGCAACCGTATTCGGTCATGGACTTGAAGTAATTTGCCGTCTTGTCGCTACGGGAAGCTTTGTTCGCAGATACGGCGAATATATCGAGGATGGAACGCCTCTTCCAGGTGGATACGTTGAATGTACCTTTAAGAACGATGAAAAGGGCGATCCTCTTGTAACCGGCGAGGGGCTTGCGGCGCTTAAGGTCATGACTCCCGAAATGTTTGAATCAATGAAGGAGCAGACTCTTAAAATAACCAAAATCGTAGCTGACGATCTCAAGACTATTGGTCTTGACCTTTGGGATATCAAGTTTGAATTTGGATACAACAACGGTGAAGTTATTCTTATTGACGAAATCGCTTCGGGCAATATGCGTGTATATAAGGGTGACAAGATTGTGGAGCCTGTAGAGCTTACAAAGCTTATTAATAATCGATAAGATTAAAAGGGAAGCCAGAGCTGGCTTCCCCTCGTTTTTTATTGGAAAATAATTTTTATTAGTATTGACTTTTCATTTATAAAGTGTTATAATGTGCATGTAATATTTATATATACAAATTTTGGAGGATAGATATGAAAATTTTATTTCAAGGTGATAGCATTACGGATGCCGGACGTAACAGAGATAACATACACGATTTGGGCGAAGGATACCCCAAATACGCGGCAGAGCTTATAAAGGCAGAATACCCTAGTGAGGAGTTTGAATTTATCGACCTTGGTATAAGCGGAAATCGCGCAGAGGATCTCCGCGCCCGCTGGACAGAGGACGCTATTGCGATTAATCCCGATATTATTTCTATACTTATCGGCGTAAACGATACTTGGCATCGTGCACCTGAGAAAAATTGGATGCCTCATGAATATTTTGAGGAATGTTACCGGGAAATTCTTGAGAGAATCAAGAAGGAAACTAAAGCAAAAATTATTATGATGGAACAGTTTTTATTCCCTGCAGAGGATAAGACTTTTTTCCGTGTTGACCTTGATCCCAAGATTCAGATAACGAGAAAGCTTGCAAGAGAATATGCGGATGTGTTTGTTCCCCTTGACGGATTGCTTTCCGCACATTGCATTAATGAAAATTATACTGAATTTTCTGCAGACGGAGTTCATCCTACTGAAAAAGGTGCAAAAGTTATCGCAAAATATTATTTTGAAGCGTTTAAGACCATAAAATCTTAAGCGCTATGGTGGATATGCTTAAAGAATTACTCAGCAAAACAAGAACTTGCCGCAGCTTTGACGAGGGCAGAAGGGTTACACGAGAAGAGCTTCTCGACATGGTGGACAGTACAAGATTTGTACCATCGAGCGTAAACTTGCAGCCTTTTTGCTATCGTTTGATATATGAAGCAAATGAGGTGAAGGCTTTTTTGCCCCTAACAAAATGGGGCGGTGCGCTGCCTGAATTAAAATTACCGCCGGAGGGGCATTCTCCGGCGGCATTTATAGTGATTTGTCAGGATACGGAAAAATTCGGCAAGGTGGGTGCCTTTGATAAAGATGTGGGAATTTGCTCGCTTGCAATCTATCTTCGAGCTGCCGAAATGGGTATTAGCGGATGTATGCTCGGAAGCATGAACAAGACTGCTGCGGCTGAATTATTAAACTTGCCGCAAGGCGTTGAGCCGTTGTTTGCTATAGGCCTCGGAAAAAGTGACGAAACTCACCGAATCGTGGATGCGGTTGACGGGAATACAAAATATTACCGTGAAAACGGCGTGCACGTTGTTCCTAAACGGCAGCTGAAGGACATTATTCTGTGATTGGAAATTCCAAGGGATAGCTTTCAAGGGGTTCGTCAAATAGATTCACCACACTCCTCTTGAGCTTTTTGACCTATTTTATGGTATATAATGTGCCTCCCTTGGATTTTTGAGCAAAAATATCTTCGGGATGAGCGAAATAGCATAGACAATATTTGCAAGCCTCAACCATTGCACGGTTACGCTTGAACATAACACCTCTATTGTACTTGTCGGATAGGACGGTTACCGTGTCGGCATTTTTAAGGATGTCGTTGTAGATTGATATATCTCTATCGCTCCAACGACTTGCCTGCTCGGGGCAGGGGAGCATAAGGTGAAGCCTTACATTGCAGCCCTGCTTTTTGTGCCATAGGACTTCAAGGGCGGCAATGGTATCAAAGCCTAAGGCACCTCCTGCGTAAAAATCTTCAATTCCGTGGCTTATCATCCACTCTATTTCAAGCCCTAACTTTTTCACTATTTCATTAAGATGGGGCGGGTCGATTTTTCTATGCCCGGAAAAACAGCAGGATTTATCAAAGTCTGTCACGTGCTCACCTCAAAACATTTGTTCTGCATCTATTATAACATATGTTTGGTGATTTGTAAATAGCTTTTTTAAAATTAAAAAATAAAACCGAGAGGTTGGCGTAAAGCTTTCCTCTCGGTTTTTCTATAGGTCGATTTCAAATCCGCCTCCGAAGGAGTAAATTACACACCTTGCAACACGCTGCATACTGATTTTTTCAAGGGCCTGTCTGTAGTAATTTAACTGCAGGGAATGGCGTTCCAAAAGTAATTTTGCCGCTTCTGCTTCTGAAAGTTCCCTCGGGATATAATCAGTTTTGTAATCAAGCAGGGTTAGAGTGCCGTCAGAATTCTCGTAAAAGCAGTCTATAACACCTTGTACCAAGATGGTTTCTTTAGAAAGGCTTTGTGCGAGATTCGTGTCGGAGGTGAAATTCGCGGCAGGAAGCCTGACATTAAAACGTTTTTCTCTCCAGATATTGCTGCTTGCTTTTATTTCTCTGAAAATCTCACTTTTAAAGAAGCGCGATACCTGGGACACATTTACAAGCTCTGCCCCTCGGGCAGTTATAAATTTTCGCGAGGTGAGCCTAAGAGCTTCTTCCTTGATTTTTTCTTTGATTATTTCTTCCGACTCATCAGGGGAAAATTCGGAAAAATTGCAGAACTGCATAAAAACATGAGTTGCTGTGCCGCGTTCTGCGCCGGTGGCTTGTAAATCCGAAGTGGTGTTTTCCAAAAACAACGGCCGTTTCTCATCAAACCGATATGGGGGCGTACTCTCCTTTAGGCTTGCGCTGTATTCTGTATCTAATATATCGGGATACAATTTTGAAACAGAAAGCTTTGCGGGGAGTCTTGAGGCGGCAGGAGTCGGATAGCTGAAATCAAATCTCTCTTTTACAAGGATGGAATAATCTGTCGCTTCTTCCAGAGTGTTTTCCGCATCTGGCGTTTCTGCGGCAGGTATAATATTATCCTTGACGCTATCGTCTTCCTCCTTGATTATTTCTATTGTGCAGGGCAGGGCGGCATCTTTATTTAAGAGCTTGTAGTGCTCTATGGCCGTAAGAATCCATTTCATGTAGCCGCCGTTTTTCATGACGAGATCTTTTGACAAATGCAGGCTGTCCGAATAGGCGGAATCCAGAAGACGTGCGGGATCCTTTGATAAAGCGGTAATATAAAGTCTTTCTCTTGCTCTTGTCATTGCCACATAAAGGATTCGCATTTCTTCTTCAAGCTGATTGTCGGATATTCTTTTTAAAATAGCCTGCCTGATTATTGTATCATACCGTGCAAATCCCGTTTCATCGGAAAGCTTTAATGATATCCCAAGCTCTCTGTCCATAACAACACTTCGCCGGGAATCGCTGTCGTTGAACTTCTTACCCGTACCGCAAATAAAGCAAACCGGAAACTCAAGTCCCTTTGATTGATGAATGCTCATAAGCTTGACAGTGTCGCCGGATTCACCGAAAACCTTAGCGGTTTCAAGCTTTTCTTTTTGCTCAAGTATATCATTTATGTATCTGATAAAATTGTACAAGCCCTTAAAGGATGAAGATTCAAAGCGTCTGGCGTATTCGTAGAGAAGCATTAAATTAGCGCGGCGCGTAGCATTTTCCTTGTCGTAAACGAGGGCGAGTAAATCCGTGTCGCTGTAGATGTACCAAAGCAAACGGTCAATTCTCATGCCTGCGGCTTTTTGACGCCACAATTCGAGGCGTTCAACAAAATTTTTGACTTTAAGGGAATTGTTTGCCTCAGAGAATTTTATAAGAGCCTCATATAAGCATCCCTCAGCAGAAAATTTTCTTATCTCAATAAGCTCAGAAAGGGAAAAAGCAAATACGGGACTTCGAAGCGCGCCTGCAAGGTAAATATCTCTGGTGGGATTGTCGATGATGTTCAAAAGGCACAATGCCAAAAGCACCTCTGCGTTTTCAAAAAATTCTCCCGTGACGCTATTGTAATATGGGATTCCCACACGGTCAAATTCATCGGAGATGGTATTTGCATGAGCTTTTGTACTGCGCATGAGAACAGCAATGTCGGAAGGGCGAATGGGGGAACCGTCATTCTTTTTTCCCTCTTTAATGAGCCTTGCCGCTTCTTTTGCGATGTACGCCGCCTCGCGTGTAGAAATGTTGTCACCGGTATTTTCCTCACTGCCGTCAATCAAAAGGATACGCACTGGCTCACCGTTTTCGTTGTCGATTTTTTTGTGAACCAGCATATCTTCCTGCCTGAAGTCCACGTCTCCTCTTCCGCTTGTAAACAGACAAAGGGAAACAATGTTTGTAAGGATGATAATATTTTCATCGCACCTAAAGTTAGCGGATAGAAAGATGGCTTTCCCTTCGTCATTATCGGTGCTTGTGAAGCGGCGTCTGTAATCTGCAAAAATTTGCGGAGCCGAACCGCGGAAGGAATAAATCGACTGCTTTATATCGCCTACCATAAATCGGTTGTTCCCCTTTGACACGGCGGCAAACAAAGCATCCTGAATGGCGTTCACGTCTTGGTACTCGTCAATGTAAATTTCGTCAAATCTGTCCCTTACGGCCAAGGCGGTTTCGGTGGGCGCGCCATTTGCCGCCAGAAGCTCGTAGGTAAGCCGTTCAAGGTCGCCGTAGTCCACAATAGAGCGATTCCGTTTCTCCTCAGCAAAACGCTCACAAAAGCCCCTCAGGAGCTCATACAGCTTCATAAGAGCGTCAGCAGTGCGTAAACGGTTAGCTTTCAGCCCATCTGAGGTGAGGGAAAAATATTTCGCTTCAAAGGTCTTTCTGGTCTTGTGAAATTCCTCACGCATATCCTTGGCGTATGTGAGCTCGGGGGAAATGTCCGACTTCTTTACCGCTCCCAATCTGACGGGAGCGAAGTCGGCAAATTCTTTACTGATATTTTCAAATATGTCACCGTTTGCCGTAGCGATTACTCTGTCGATGAAATCTATGTCATTTGTAAAGGAAGTGTAATAAGCTTTATTTAGCTTTTCATCAGACGTAATCTCCGAAAGAGAGCCCTCAAAGATATCACGGTATCTTTGAAATTTTGCCGTTACGTGAGAGAGAATCTCCTCGGCGTAAGGGGTTTTTATAAAATCCTCGCTGCAGTCTGATAACCTCTCGGCAGATAACCTTATAAATTCGATATATTCGGGAAACGAGGACAGACTTTCCTCAATGCCAAGAAAAACATCCGCAAGCTCGCTATCCGACTTTGCTCCTACGAACATATCGGCAAAATTTTCAAAATCAGGTATTGTGACGCGGTCACTCAGACCGCTGTACAATTCGTCCAAAAGGTTGTTCATGAGGCTCTTTCTAAGGAGAGCTATTTCCGTTTCATCGGCAATCCGAAAATCGCTTGGGAGAACGGAAGAATCTGCGTATTCCTTAAGAACATCAAGGCAGAAGCTATGAATTGTACAAATCTTTGCTCTGTCAAGGGAAAGAAGCTGTCTTGCAAGACGTTTGTTTTTTTGATTTTCCGCAAGTTTATCCTCAATGGCGGCGGCAATTCTTTCCTTTAGTTCGCTTGCCGCGGCTTTTGTAAAGGTAACAACTAACATACGGGTGATTTCGGCAGGATTTTTTTCATCGGTCAGACGGCGGATGATTCGCTCTGTGAGTACAGCGGTTTTTCCAGAGCCTGCGCCTGCGGAAACGAGGATGTCAGAACCGAAGGTTTCTATTGCCGATTTTTGGTCTTGGGTCCATTCTCTTGCCATAGTCAGTCGCTCCTTTCGTTAATGTCTTTTCGGCATATGGGGCGCATAGGGCAAAAAGCACATCCGTCGTGATTTTTGTTACGCAGCGGCTTCGCCCATGCCTTGCCGTTTTTCATTTCTTTGCCAATTTGATGTATTGTTTCTTCAAGAGTAGCAGCCAACGCCTTAAAATCTTCAAGAGTTGCCAGGGAACCGGTGTTTGTCAGTTCTCCGTCCTTTTTCTGCTTTATGGGGATATATTTGCCGCCCAGTCCCCTTTCCATGGCTTCGAGGACTTCGGGATCATCAAGAAGAAGCCCTTTTCTGCCTAATTTTTCGGATATCATGGCTTCCACTTCTTCGGCAGTAGCTTCACGGTCAAGAGTTACTGTTGGAACACCGGCGGAAAAGTATAATATACCTGCAGGAATAATTTCGGATTTTGCGGGAATTGACAGAGCGCTCCCCTCTTTGCCGCCGTTTTTCCAAATGGAGAAAAGGTATAAAAGCAGCTGCATATTAAGGCCCATTTTAACGTCTTCCAATGAAAATTCTTTAGAGCCTGTTTTGTAGTCCACCACGCGGACGTAATATTTGTCGTCCTTTTCATAAATATCAACTCGGTCGGCGATTCCGTAAATATAGGCGGAACTGCTGTCAGATAAGGGGATTTTCAATGGTTCAACTGACTTTTCTCCATCCTTGGTGATGCCTATGGGAAGCTCGAACAGTTTAGGTACAAATTTACTTTCCGAAAACTCAGAAATGAGGTTCTTGCACAAAATTCTTGATGAACGCTTCAGTTTTGCAAAAAGATGTGCGATGCGGCTGCCGGAGAGCTCGCCGTCAAGTCGGCAAATATTTCTCATGTAATCTCTGATGATTTCGTCAAGCGTAGATTCAAGCAGGCTGTCGGTCATGTTTGAAAGACCACCCATTTCTTCTGCGCGGCGTACAAATTTTTCGAGCACATGATGTATGAAAGAGCCAATGTTCGCACTATCAAAGGATGCCGATTTCTTTTCTTCAAGCTTTAATACATACTTGCAAAAATAGGAAAATTGGCAAAGAACATATGATTCAAGCCGCGATTGTGTCAGCGGAAGGTCGCCACCAAAAAGGTTCTTTGCTGTATGCTCGGAAAGCTGTTCCGTGTCATCGCACAAGGGCAAAGAAAGTCGTTCAAGACGAGGGGCAAGTTCTTTATCCCTGACGGCGTATTCACGCAAAGCAGTGCCAAGGGCGGTGCCATCGGATTCTGCTATAAATTCGAGAATATTTCCTTTTCCCTCAAGCCTTTTTTCAATAGGAAGCTCATGGTAGCATACTGACTCTATAAGAGGGAAAAGCTTTTTTAGCCTTGTTACAGCAAAGGATGGCTTCATGGTATGCCCGGACAAATCGGAGGATGACCATAAAACGGTGAGAGAATGGGAGGCGGAGGCAGCAGCGCGGTAAAACAGAAAGCGTTCATCTGCAGCCGTATATTCGCCTACCGATGCAAGCTCAAGCCCCATCGAAGCAAGGGCTTCACATTCCGAATCGGAGAAGAATCCATTATTTGATGCCACAGCAGGGAAGATACCGTCATTAGCACCGATTATATACAGATATTTGGCATCAGCGCGAAGCAATGCGGCGTCACCGCAAACAACAGCATCGAGGGCGGCCGGAATTCTGCCTATATCCGTTTCATCAAAAAAGATTTTAAGAAGCTCGGAAAAAACACTTGCATTTATCTCAAGGTTGGGCATGATGGTGCAGATTTCATCAAGAGCATCAATTATAATAGACCAAAGCTGTTCTGTTTCTTCTGCTGTTTCGGGGGAAACGGATTTTTGGGCTTCTGTAAGACTTTGAAGGATTTCGGGCATTTTCAGCTCCAGCAAAAATTCATATAGTGCGGAGGAAAAATCTTTTACGGTTTTTGCGTCCCTTAACCGCTGATGAAAATCAAATAAGGGTGTTATTACCCTTTCACGCAAATCGTTAATTTCAGAAAGGCGTTTTTCCGATTCTTCTGAAAAAACGGCAGTATAGCCGGCGGGATTCATGGTAAAATCCTCGTTTAGGCGATTTTTACCACGAATGTTCCATAGTTGTAAATAGTTTTCAAAGGAGGAAACCTCCGATGGCGAAAGCCCGGAAAGTCCTGTTTTTATGTATGAAATCATATCCTCACACTCAAAGTTTGAGATGTAAAGGGAAAGGGAGGTAAGAATAAGCTTTATTATTGGCTTTGTTTTTATATCTGTGCGCTTGGATATAAAATGGGGAATTCCGTATTTTTCAAGAATCACATCGAGAATACCCTCGTAGCGGTCAATTCCGCGTGTAATCACGGCGAAATCACGCCAAGCCGCGCCGCCTCTTACAATGCGGCAAATATCCCCGGCTACCGCTTCACATTCTGAAAAAAGGCTTTGACATTCATAAATTCGCAAGCATTCGGTGGTCTTATTGAAGCATTCATTCTTTGAAAGGTCAAGACTCCAAAGATTTTTTTCAAGGAAGCGTAGTTCTTCTGTATTGGCACGGTGATTTTCTGTAAGAAGAAACTCATTTACTTCTGCGTGGCTTCTTTTTGCAAGCTTAGCTAACATTTCGGCGGTTCTTTTTTGATTTTGAAAAAGCTCATCCCCCATACTGCCATTAAGGGAATCAAGACAGAGGGAAACTGTTACGTTGTCAGCCTGTGAAAAAAGCTCACCTATAACGGCAAATTGCTGCGGGGTGAATCCCCAGAAAGAATCAAGGAATATATCAGCACCGCTAAAAATATTATGTTGTTTAAGTGCTTCTGCCGCACGGGTCAGGTCATCATCCCCATCGTCACCAAGCTCATTTGAAAGATTTACATAGGCAGCATATATTAGAGAAAGGTCATAAAGCTTGTCCGAAAGCTTGTTGTTTTCTTTTTCGGAACTAAGCTTTTTTGCGGCAAGCTCCAGCATTGACGGGGAAATACAATAAGTTTTGAGTTCAGTTACAGCTCCCAGCATACGGGAAACGAGTCCTCGGTCGGGGGACGTGATTGTTTTTAGTAAAGGTGTCAGCTCGCAGATGGTTTGCCACATAAGTAACATTCGTCCGCTTTTTGTTATATAACTGTACGACAGCCCTCCAACCTCTCGAAAAATGTGGTTGCATAGACGCTTAAAATTGAGAATTTCAAGGGAGAGGGATGAATATCCCTCAAGTAGCTCGGTCATCTTTTTTTCTGTGTCAAGGGCAGTTTGCTCAGGGACTATAAGAAATACTTTTCGCCCATCTGATACCGCTTTTGCGGCGTTTTTGCAGATTTCTGCTGTTTTACCGCTACCTGCTCTTCCGTATATGAAATTTATCATATGGTTTGATGTCCTTTCTACTTTGAATTTTTTAAGCTCCTAGAAAATAAACTGTTATATTTTCAAAGAAATCAGCATATCCACACATATCATTATATCAGATTGTTTATTCCAATACAAGAGAATAGCAGAAAATTTTTTCTGCTGATAAATTTTTGTATTGGTATGTATTTGAAGTTTTATATTTTGGGAAAATAAGAAAACGGGGGTATTTCAACTGAAATACCCCCGAAGGTTATTGTGGTTATCTGATTTACTTATTCATGCCTTCCTGAACAGCAACAGCGCAAGCAACGGTCATACCAACCATGGGGTTGTTGCCTGCACCGATAAGACCCATCATCTCAACGTGGGCAGGAACGGAAGATGAACCTGCGAACTGTGCATCACCATGCATACGACCCATGGTGTCAGTAAGACCGTAGGAAGCAGGACCTGCCGCCATGTTGTCGGGGTGGAGTGTACGTCCCGTACCGCCACCGGATGCAACGGAGAAATACTTCTTGCCGTTCTCAAGCGCCCACTTCTTGTAGGTACCTGCAACGGGGTGCTGGAATCTGGTCGGGTTGGTGGAGTTACCGGTGATGGAAACGTCAACACCTTCGTGAC
>JAZNUF010000117.1:0-3353 GCA_045592185.1 Candidatus Flemingiibacterium sp. | reverse complement strand
GGAAATGCAGTACCTTTATAATGACGGCGACCTTTATTATTTCATGGATATGGAGAGCTTTGAACAGCTTCCCATTAACGGCGACAAGCTTGGCGATAATTTCCGCTTTGTCAAGGAAAATATGATGTGCAAAATCATGTCCTACAAGGGCAATGTATTTGCAGTTGAGCCCCCCATGTTCGTAGAGCTTGAAGTAACCGATACAGAGCCCGGCTTCAAAGGCGACACCGCTACCGGTGCGAGCAAGCCCGCAACTCTCGAAACAGGCGCTACCATCAAGGTTCCGCTCTTTATCGACATCGGTACTGTTATCAAAATTGACACAAGAACAGGCGAGTACCTCGAAAGAGCGTAAGTTAGACTAACACAAATATTTTTAAGGAGAACTACTATGAATCTTATGGAAAAAGCGGCTTATTTAAAAGGACTTGCCGAAGGACTTAAGCTTGACGAGAGCAAAGACGAAAACAAGCTCATTCTTAAACTTCTCGATCTCGTATCCGACATGGCTGACGAGATTGATGCCCTTGAAGAAGAAATCGACACTCATCATGCATATCTTGACGAGCTTGACCATGACCTCGGGGAGCTTGAAGAAGAAGTTTACGAGCTTATCGATGAGGATTATGACGATTGCGATTGCGAATGCGACTGCGATTGCGATGATGATTGTGACGATTGCGAGGAATTCTACGAGGTTACTTGTCCTAATTGCGGTGAAAAGGTTTATTTTGATGAAACCGTTGATCCTGCAGAGGTTACTTGTCCTGCTTGCAACGAGAAATTCGATTGCGTATGTGACGGTGACTGCGACTGCGGCTGCTGTGACGAATAACAGTTGTTTTAATATAAAATTTCCGCCATTTTTGGCGGAAATTTTTCTTTTATGGGAACTTTTTTCTAAAATCATTCGTCATAACATATGTAGTAACTTTTGTGGAGGGTTTATCATGAAAGGAAAAGACAAGTGCGAACTGCTTAAATCCATTCGGCGTGACATCGCCAAGAAAAACGGAATCACTCTCGAAATCCCCGAATGTACTCACAAAGGTGATTGCCCCGGAAGCTGTCCGCGGTGTGAATCTGAAGTAAAATATCTGGAAAAACAGCTCGAAGCTCGCAGGCGTCTGGGAATAAAGCCTATTGTTGCAGGTATATCTGCGGGGCTTATTACCGTCACTGCCGCCTCTTGCGATTTTTTCGGCGCTACAACCCTTGAGGGGGATATGAGTGCAACGACAGATGGCGTATTACCGATAACAGAAACTACCGATGATGACACCACGGAAACAGCTATTGAAGGGACACTCGCCGTCACAGAACACGAACTTACGGGGAGTATTGCCATATCACCCGAAACTGACGAATTGGTACTTGACGGTGATATAGCTTATCCACCCGATTACGAGGATTAAACTACGGTGAAATTTGATTCAATCGGCGTTTCGCGTCACAGAATCGGAAGTGACGGGGTAGGTGTAACCACTCTTGTTGGCGGCTGCGGTTGTCCTCTTGACTGCGCCTACTGCCTAAATCCTCAGTGTAAATTAAAACCCTATAAAAGTTTTGGCATAGAAGAATTATTTACCATAATAGATGCGGATTCACTGTATTTTTCCGCAACCGGTGGTGGCGTTTGCTTTGGCGGCGGCGAGCCGTTATTACAGTCAAGCTTTATTAGGGATTTTATAATTTTTTCAAAAGAGCAGGGGAGAGATTGGAAATTTACCCTTGAAACCTGCCTTTCTGTTCCCCTTGATAATCTCACGGGCCTTGACGGACTTATTGATTTTTACATTGTCGATATCAAGGACATGAATGAGGAAATTTATCAAAATTACACGGGCAAATCTATTTGTGCTATGATGGAGTGTCTTGCCAATTTATCCAAAACACCCGAGCGCGTCAAAATAAAAATCCCCCTTATCCCGGGATACAATGATGCAACTTCCGTAACACGTTCAAAGAAGGAGCTTGAAGAAATGGGCTTTTTCCATCTTGAAACTTTCAGGTACATCACAAAAATCGAAAAAAAGAAAATTTTGTCAGATAAAACGGTTGACAACAACGAAAAAATATGATATAATGCTTATACTCCAATAGAATAATCAATTATAGGGGGTGCATCGCCGATATTTCGGTGACGCTGAGATGGATTTTACCAAACCCTTTGAACCTGTACGGATAATTCCGGCGTAGGGATATTTTTGATGTCACAAAGACTTCTTAATCGTCTAAGCTCCGAACATGGTTATTTTGTTCGGAGTAATATTTTTTAAGGAGGTCTTTTCTATATGAAAAACCAATCACCGCTTCTTCCGAGAAGTAAAAATCTTCGCATTATGGTGCAGTGCGCCATTCTTATTGCTATGGGTACGGTTCTTTCCATGATTCAGATTCCAATGCCATGGCTGATTTGGGGAGGCTCTCTTACACCGTTATCCATGCTTCCTATTTGCCTTATAGGGCTTTTAAACGGGCCTAAATGGGGGCTTGGTTCGGCGTTTATCTACTCTGTATTCCAGCTTCTGCTCGGAAACTGCTTCGCCTGGGGACTTACACCTACCGTGCTTGTGATTTGTATTATTTTTGACTACATTGTAGCTTTTTCCGTTCTCGGAATCAGCGGATTCTTTAAGGGCAGAAGTAAAACGGTCATGTGCGTTGGAATTGCCGTAGCCGTACTCCTTCGTATGCTCTGCCACTATATAACAGGTGTAACCATTTGGGAATCCTCCATGCCCGATTCCTTTAACAATGTATGGTTGTATTCCCTCGTTTACAACGGCTCATATATGCTTCCCGAAACTATATTGACGGTTGCGGGAGGATTCGCAATTTTGTCGGTTCCCAAGCTTTGGTCAATTCTTAAAGTCGACAAAGCATGATAAGCTACGCTCCTTGATTTACAGGTATCAAGGAGCGTTCTTTTATACAGAATAATTTGTCATAATCACGGTAATCGTCATCTGTGATAACTTCACTGACCCCTCCCCTTGTATATGTCAAATATCGGTTAAGCTACAAATATAGCACAAAACCGTAAAAATTTCAATATTGTATGAAAAAGTTCATGGAATCCACTTGCTCTTATATTAAATTTGTGATAGAATATAGGTATATACGATTTTTGTGAAAGGTTACATCTCATGTACATACACGATTCACACATCCACAGTGAATTTTCTTTTGATGCCCCAAAGGACGGAAGCTGTTCTGTCGATATGATTGCAGAGACCGCTATTTCCCGTGGGGTCCATGAAATTTCCATATGCGACCACTGTGATATAGACGATATATTGGACGGACTTTATCCGACTTACGATGCGGATGCAATAAAAAAAGGAATATAT
>JAZNUF010000116.1:0-1638 GCA_045592185.1 Candidatus Flemingiibacterium sp. | reverse complement strand
AAGTGCGGTATATATCCATAGGGTTAATAAGGCTCATAAAAGCATGAGGACGCTTGGTTCCCATTGAACTTGCAAGAGCTTCCATGTCTATTACTTCCGTCACTTCATTTTGGAAAGCATCGTGAGATATATCAAAGCCGTCATCAATAACCGCAACGATTACGCCCTCGCCCGTCAGTTCACTCTTAATTTCATCCGTATATCCCATCATCTCCGCGGCAAGGGTTTGATAGTTGGCAGCGGAATATTCTGCCGCATCATATGTAAGCCCGTAATATTCCGCCGATTGGTGAAGCTCCTTAACAAAGCTGCATTTGGAAAGGATTACCGCGGAATTCATTGTAATAGTGCCGCTAAAGCCGCAAAGGAGAGTATCGTATACATAATCAAGGGAAAAATCCGCGAATCTGCCCTCAACATACTCCGCGCAGTCCTCGGCATATTCGCCCATGTCCGAACCCTCCAGCAAATCAAGCTCCACTATTACCGAAATTTTTTCTGACTCTGCGCTGACACCGTCCCCCATAAGACAAAAAATCTGGGTAAGTATCAACAGAATTGCGGTGGTAATCTTTTTCATATTTTTTCTCCGTAAATATGTATATTTGTTTAATTATATCAGATAAAGAAAGAAAAATCAACATGAAAATATGTCCATGAAATGATATTTTTTCAGCACTTGACAATCACCGGATTTTATGCTGCTTGGAAATTGAGTCGACAAACTAAAAGTTGCCTTACATAATATATGTTCGCCCATGATAGTCGTAAGCTGCAGAGCGGAATGGTCGTTGACCATTCCGCTCTGAATTTATACTTGCGATTATTCCAAAATCTTCACTTTATATCCAACAGAATATTCCTCGCCCACGTTAAGCTTTATAGCATGGGGCTTGTCTTCAAAGTTGCCCGTTTCATCAAGATAAGCAGGAATACCGTTCCAAGGCTCAATGCAGACAAAAGGCGCCTTTTTCTTGGGGGGAGTCCAAACTCCGAGAACTTCAAAGCCATTGAAATCAAGCTCCACTCCCTTGCCGGTCACTTTGTGTACAAGCTTAACCTTGCGGCTTTCAAGCTTTGGAACAAGAAGAACGTCCACGTCATAGTCCTCGTGGCGGAGTTCCCATTCGTTTGTATTTGTCAGTTTGTCTACCTTTTCAAAGGATTTGTCAATATAACCGCCGCCATAGTTGGTTGTGTATATAACATCAGCGTTTTCCACTTTTTCGAAAACGAGCTTGTAATCGGAAAAGCTTTCGCCCTCGTTCATAGGGCAAGGGAATCCGGGATGTCCGCCTATGCAGAACCAGATAGGCTTATTATCGGTATTTACCACTCTGTATTCGGCAGAATATCCTTCGTCACTGATTTTATGGGTTATGTAAAGATTAAACTTGTATGGGTAAGATTTCAGTGTATCTTCGCTGTCGGTGAGAAGATATACGAGCTTATCATCGCTTTTTTCCACAAGCGCAAACTCGCTTTGTCTTGCGAATCCGTGCTTGCCCAGCTCATACTCCACTCCTTCAAATTTCACCTTGCCTTCAAGCGTTGAGCCAACGGTGGGAAAAAGCACTGGTGCATGACCATCCCAATATTCGGGAATTCCCTGATAAACATACTCTTTCCCATCAAGCT
>JAZNUF010000115.1:0-2218 GCA_045592185.1 Candidatus Flemingiibacterium sp. | reverse complement strand
CCGCTTGGCCTCCGACTTTACAACAAAAAACGGCGGGTTTATAATGAGTCATATTAAAAAATCAATGCGAGGTGAAGCCGTATGGCATATCAAAAAATCTTAACCGTTCAGGATATTTCCTGCGTAGGTCAATGCTCCCTTACCGTAGCATTGCCGATACTTTCCGCTTGCGGAATTGAAACGTCAATACTGCCCTCGGCGGTTTTGTCCACCCACACGGCAGGCTTTTCCGGATATACCTTCCGCGATCTGACCGATGACATTCCGAAAATCAGAGAACACTGGAATAAGGAAAAAATCAAGTTTTCCGCCATATATACGGGCTATCTCGGCAGCACCAAGCAAATCGCTTTTGTGGCAGACGTTTTTGGGGATGCCCTTGCCGAGGGAGGCAAAATTTTTGTTGACCCGGCAATGGCTGACAACGGGAAGCTCTATCCGGGGTTTGACGGGGAATACGCAAAAGAGATGACTTCTCTTGCGGCAAAAGCCGATTATGTACTGCCAAACATTACCGAGGCCTGCTTCATGACGGGTGTTGAATACAAAGAAAGCTATGATGAAAAATACATTCATTCTATTCTCCGTGCCCTTGGTGAAGCCGGCTGCAAAAATATAATTCTCACCGGAGTTTCCTACAGAGAAGGCAAGACAGGAATCGTTGTCAGCGAAGAGGGGAAATATTCCTATTACGAGCACGAAAAGCTGCCGAACAGCTGTCACGGTACGGGGGACATCTATGCTTCCGCCTTTGTGGGCGCAATGGTTCGGGGAAAATCAGCCTATGAAGCCGCGAAAATTGCCGGCGACTACACGGTTGCCTGCATCGCCGCTACCGCCGCCGAGCCGAATCATTGGTACGGTGCAAAATTCGAGCCGCTTCTTGGAATGCTTATTGACAGTCTCAAATAAAGATGAATAACAGCGAAGGTGTGTTGCACTTAAGTGCAACACACCCTTTTTCTTTATATTCGTCTAGGTTAAGTATTCTTAATGATAATCTGCTCAATCACGTCAGCGGCGTGTTCGCAGAGGTCGCAGCATTCTTCAAGGCTGTCGTAAATTTCCTTGTGCCCGATGAGGACTTTTGTATCGGTTTCGGTGGTAAAGAGCTCGTGAATGGCATTAACATAAACCTCGTCCGCTTCGCTCTCCACAGAATTTACGGCGATAAGACCCTCACGAAGCTTTTCGGGCTTTTTGAAATTCTTAAGCTCCTCGCTGGCGGTGAGCAACGCTTTAACGCAAAGATTAACCTTCTTTGAAAGCTCGGCTGTAGCCGCAGGATATTTCTTAACATCAAACATATAGAACTCGATAACCACCTCGTCAATGGCATCGGTGATGTCATCAATTATCTGCACAAGGCGGAGAATGTCCTCCTGGTCAATGACAGTGATAAATTCAGAGGATAGACGGCGGAGAATATCGTGGTGAATGTCATCGGCGGAGTGCTCGATTGCGTGCATTTTTTCCATATACCCCTGTAAATCTTCAACCTTTGCAGAGGTGAGAATTTCTTCGAGAAGCTCGGAAGCCTTTACACACCATCCAACCTGCTCTTCAATAAGTTTAAAATAATCGTTTTTGTTTTTAGCCATTTTTATATTCCTTTCACTCAATAATTTATGTTTATCAGCCAAATATTACAAGGAAGAGCTTTGCCACAAGGAAGCCGAGAAGTCCGCAGCCCGGGAAAGTAAATACCCAAGTCAAAACAAGCTCTTTTACAACAGACCAATTAACATTGCTCATTCTCCTTGCCGCACCAACGCCCATTATAGAAGTAGTTTTCGTATGGGTTGTGCTGACCGGGATTCCCGTAAAGGATGCAAGCATAAGACATCCCGTTGAAACAATATCCGCAGCAAAGCCTTGATAGGGCTTCAATTTTACCATATCCATGCCCACTGATTTGATGATTCGATATCCGCCGATGGAGGTGCCGAGTCCCATGACAACCGCACAGACGATCATGAGCCAAGTCCATTGCATAGCGTCAAATCCGCCCTCCGGCAATGCTTGTCCGTTTGCCAAATATGAACCCATAATGAAGATTGCCATGAATTTTTGTCCGTCCTGAGCGCCGTGCATAAAAGCCATAAAAGCCGCGCCGAATATTTGTGCTTTTTGCAGCTTTTTTTTACTTGACGGCTTTTTTCTCCAATAGCCGAAAATATAAAAGCCGAGCAAGAAACCAATTGTAACAGATAAAACA
>JAZNUF010000114.1:0-1551 GCA_045592185.1 Candidatus Flemingiibacterium sp. | reverse complement strand
GGTGATTACGATGTGGACGGAGTTACCTCTGTTACGGTCGTTTACCGTTATCTCATGGAAAAAGGCGCTAAGGCTGCCTACTACATACCAAATAGAATGGGCGAGGGATATGGCATCAACATGGATGCCATAAAATGCTTTGTGAATGAAGGCTATAGCCTCATGATAACGGTGGACACAGGAATTACTGCAGTTGAGGAAGTACGCAGTGCCGCTGAAATGGGTCTTGATGTAGTAATCACAGATCATCATGAATGCTGTGCTGAAATTCCCGAGGCTGCAGCGGTGGTCAATCCCTGCCGTCCGGATTGCAGTTATCCATTTGCTGATCTTGCGGGAGTTGGGGTAGCTTTCAAGCTCATATGTGCTCTTGAAATGAAGCTTTCCGGAAAAACCATGTATGATTCCGTTATGGCGGTAGCGCCGAGATACTGTGAATTTGCCGCAATAGGCACGATAGCAGACGTTATGCCTCTTGTTGGTGAGAACAGAGTGATTGTCAGCTATGGTCTTGGGCTTTTGGAGCATACGAAAAATCCCGGACTTCTTGCTCTTATGAAAGCTTCCGGTCTTATCTGCTTTGATGCCGATGGCAGACAAATTAAGAAGAGAATTACTTCATCGGCGGTCGGTTTTACTCTCGCCCCCAGAATCAATGCTGTGGGGCGAATCTCCAGCGCACAATTTGCCGTTGACCTTTTTCTTTGTACTGATGAAGGGCGAGCTGAAGAAATTGCCGCAGAGCTGTGCGAAACCAATCGGCGCCGTCAAATGCAAGAGGGCGACATCATGGATGAAGCCGACAAAAAAATATCGGAGCAATGTGACGAAGATGATTATGTTATAGTTCTTGATGACGACAAATGGCATAACGGCGTTATCGGAATCGTGGCATCCAGGCTCACGGAAAAATATAATTTGCCGTCCATTTTGATTAGCTTTGAACAAAAGGGCGAGGGAGAGGCGAGCTCTTCAGACGTGGGCAAAGGCTCGGGGCGTTCTATACATGGGCTAAATCTTTTTGAAGCCCTTGATGCTTGTTCTGAGCTTCTTACCAAATACGGTGGTCATGAGCTTGCCGCCGGTCTTTCCATAGAACGGGGAAATGTTGAAAAATTCCGGCGGAAAATAAACGAATATGCTAAAACAATTCTCGGAGATTGCACACTTTCCCGTCCTGTGAATATCGACCTTGTTCTTGATGACACGGAAATTTGCGAGAAAACCGTGCAGGAGTTATATCTTCTTGAGCCTTACGGAACTTCAAATCCGCAGCCTGTTTTTGAAACTGACCGCATGATTATTGACGAAATAACCCCTTTGTCGGGTGGTAAACACACTAAGCTTATCTTAAAGTCACCTACGGGCGTTAGCAGTTTTACAGCGCTGTGCTTCGGTATGGCTACCGGTGAATTTGAATTTAAGGTAGGGGATGCGGTGGATGTTGCCTATAACATGGATATAAATGACTTCCGCGGCAGAAAAAGCGTACAGCTGCTCATTCGTGACATACGCAATTCGACTATAGGGCATACTTTGGAAAGAGAAGAC
>JAZNUF010000113.1:0-3526 GCA_045592185.1 Candidatus Flemingiibacterium sp. | reverse complement strand
ACAAATTATCGTAGCGCAGTCTACAAGATGGTCGCGTACTTCATCTACTTTAATCTGAAGTCCCCAAGCTTCAAGCTCAAAGGTAGTTCCGTCATCCGGAACGCTTCCGTACTCTGAAAATACCATTCCGCTGAAAGTTTCAAAATCTTCGATAGGTAACTCTGTTCCAAGCTTTTCAGCAATTTCTTCAAGAGGAACATTTCCAACAAGTCGCCATATGCGCTCGGAAATCTCTGTAAGGCTTATTTCCTCACCCTTATCCTTAGTTTCCTCTCCGATATCGCCCACGAGCCTTGTGATAAGGTCATTCATGGTAATGATACCGCGCATTCCGCCGTATTCATCCAGCACCACCGCAAAGGTTTTGCCCTCGTTTTTCATGTTCCTGAAAAGAACATCGGCTTTTACGCTTTCCGGCACGAAATACGGTTTTTTAACCGCTTTTTCCATAACGCTTTCCCTTGAGTGGTCGGACAGTCTGAAGTAATCCTTGAGATAAAGTACTCCGACTACGTCATCCGCCGATTCATCGCACACAGGATAGAACATATGACATCTTTCGTGTATTGTATCCTCCCACACATCCTCAGGCTCATCAAGCCAAAGCATGGTAACATCCGTACGGTGCGTAGCAATATCCCCTGCGGTAAGATCGTCAAACTCAAAGATATTTTGAATAAAATCTCTCTCTTCATCATCAATGGAACCGCTTTTTGCACCGGAATCAACCATCACACGGATATCCTCTTCGCTGACATCGTTATCGTCTTCATTAGGGTCAATCCCCATAAGCCTTAACACTCCGTTGGTGGAAACGGTAAGCAGCCACACAATGGGAGCGAAAATTTTCGCAAGGAATGAAACTAACTTTGCAAGACCAAGCCCGAGCTTTTCCGAATTACGCATAGCCACTCTTTTGGGCACAAGCTCTCCGAATATGAGCGTGAAATATGACAAAATGAGCGTTATGACAATAACAGCAATGGTGTCAAGGGTTGCTGCAGGAATGGTAACTCCAAGCCCCTTAAGCCACTCAACAATTCTTCCGGAAAAGTTCTCTGCTGCAAACGCAGAGCCCAAAAATCCTGCAAGAGTTATAGCAACCTGAATGGTAGATAGAAATTTTGCGGGTTGTGTAGTTAACTTAAGTAATTTTTTGGCGCGTTTATCGCCATCCTCCGCCAGCTTTTCAAGCTTGGCGTCGCTTATGCTGATTACAGCTATCTCGGCGCAGGCAAAAACTGCGTTAAGCGCTATGAGAATCACCTGAAAAAGAAGCATAAGCCATATATTGCCTTCCAAAATAAATCCTCCTATAATACATTTAATTTAGTTTACAAACAAGCCATGCGTTAAAAATCATTCACGCTGCGGAAGATTTCTCTCGTGTGTAACCCAAACGGTACGTTTATAAGCCTTTATATATTCCGAGGCTTTATACTCTACCGTGCATAAAGGAGGGGTAGTATGGCCTCCGCCATCCATGTCGGATTTTCACCTGCTTTCTACATTATATTTTATATATTATACTATATATTATTACTTTTGTCAATAGACAACGGGAATTTAATTAAAAGAATGGGCTGTTTTGACGATTTTTTGCAGACATTTTTTTACTTTACATTTAAGCGCTTGATTTTTTTAATTTATAGGTGTATAATAATTTAGATTATTTTTGAAAGGACACAAATTTGTATGACAGACAGAGAAATTGCAGAGCTGCGCCGCCGACTTGTTGTTGACAAAAACAATGTAACAACACTGTGCGGCAGATATATAAATATGCAAAAAGAAACAATTCATGAGTTCTCCACTCCATTTTTTATGCTTCCACAAGAGGAAATTGAAAAATATCTTTCAATATTCCGCCGAACCATGTCCGGAATTAACGGAAAAAATCTTATTGACATTGCATTTTCCATTTCTCAAGTGGAATCCGGCGAAGAACACAAGCTTCTCTCTGAGCTTCGCCAAACCCGTCTTAAAGACGGCAAAGCGGTGAAAGATTTCTTCGACCGCGCAGTTGAGGGGCTTAATACTCCTCAGACTAATACTTTAATTCTCTTGATGACCGACACCTACGATGTGCCGAAAAAGCACAAGGATGATGGCGTATCCGATGAATCCACATCTATGTTTACTTACATAATGTGTGCGGTTTGCCCTGTGAAAGAGTATCAGTCTGCCCTGTCCTATGATGCCACAAATAAAAATTTCCATACCCGTTCCTGCGAATGGAATGTAGGTGCCCCTGAGCTTGGTTTCTTGTTTCCCGCCTTTGATGCAAGGCAAACTAATCTTTATAATGCTCTTTATTATGTGAAAAACCCCGATAACAGCTTACAGTCCTTTGCCGACAGAATTTTTGCCGCTCCACTTCCAATACCTGCAGGTGAACAAAAAGCTATTTTTGAAGCTGTACTGAGCAACACGCTGGACGAAGAATGCAGTTACGAAGTTGTGGAAGCGATTCATGCTGATATCGTGGAAAGAATCGAAGAACACAAGGCGCTAAAAGAAACAGAGCCATTAACCATCACTCGTACCGAAATCGCTTCTGTACTAGATAGCTGCGGCGTTTCCAAAGAGAAAATCGAGGGCTTCAAAAAACGCTGCGATGAGGAATACGGGCAAGCGGCACCAATACATCCACGCAACATTGTAGAGCCGAAGCGTCTTGAAATAAAAACTCCGGATGTTATTGTTAAAGTAAATCCCGAGCGAGGCGATTTGGTCGAAACACGTATTATTGACGGGGTCAAATATGTATTAATCCGCGCCGAAAACGATGTGGTGGTAAACGGCGTTTATGTAGACATAAAAAAGTAATAAGAAACGGAGAGGCTTCAATCGCTATCGAAAGCCTTCTCCGTATTTTTTGTTATTTCTTCAGTAGTTTTACAGCAAGAGAAGCACAGCTTGCGGCATCGGGAGCGTATCCGTCAGCGCCGATAGAATCACAAAACTCTTGTGTAACCGGTGCGCCGCCTACAATTAATTTGATATCGCTTTCCTCGTCACGAAGTAACTCCACAATTTTTTTCATTTCTGGCATGGTAGTAGTAAGAAGAGCAGACGCACAAATTACCGATGCTCCTTTTTCCTTTGCCGTAGCGATGAATTTCTCTGCGGAGGTATCAACTCCGAGATCAATTACGTTAATGCCTTTACCCTCGAGCATAAGCTTGCAAAGATTTTTTCCGATGTCGTGGCGGTCGCCCTTTACCGTTCCGATTACAACAGTTCCAACCGCGCTATCATCGGCAGAATCGGTAAGATGGGGTTTTAATATTTCCGTCCCGGCAGACATACATCTTGCCGCCAGCATTACTTCGGGAACATACACCGTTCCCGCCTTAAATTTTTCGCCGATTTCACTCATTCCGAGAAGGAGTCCCCCGTCAAGAATATCCTTTGGAGCTATTCCTTCTTCAAGGGCGGAAGTTACAAGCTCTTTAATTTTCGGAAGCCTTCCCTTTTGCAAGGCTTCACTGATTTCATTTAAAATTGACATATCTGCAAGGTC
>JAZNUF010000112.1:0-5186 GCA_045592185.1 Candidatus Flemingiibacterium sp. | reverse complement strand
ATAACGTGGTGGGACTTCCCATCTTCAGAATGAAAGAGCTGCTTTCATCGGAATTCGGACTTGAGCCCCACAGATATCTTGGAGGAGGAAAGAGGTAAAATGGCTGTACATTTGGGGATTGATTTCGGCGCGAGGGTTATCAAAATATACCAAAAAGGGCGCGGAATCGTGCTTCGTGAGCCTAATGTGGCCGCGGTGGATACAAACGGTATCGTGGTTGCGGTGGGGAATGACGCGCTTATGCTTCGCGGACGTGCACCGGGAACGGTTACCATCCGCCGTCCCATTGAAAACGGCAGTATCGGTGACTTCAATTTGTGTGCAGAGCTTCTTGACCGCTTCCTTGAAAAGGCGGCGCCTCGCACTAACAAACACATTTTGGCGGCGGTGAAATACGGGTTCGGAAGCCACAACCGGGAGCTTTTCCGTTCCGCTTTGGCGGACTGCAGAACGGGCAGAATCGAATTTGTAGACTCATCGGTGGCGGCAATTAAGGGCTGCGGAATTTACAGTGACCACAATTCCGAGTACGGGGGGACGTTGGTTTGTGACGTTGGCGCATCTATTGTAGAGACGGCGTATGTACGCTCGGGAGAGCTTCTCAGGGCTGAGAGCAGTAGAAGGGGCGGCGATTTTTACGACCTTGAAATATGCACCTATGGTTACCGAAAATACGGGGTTGCCATTACACCTGCTGCAGCGAGAGATGAAAAACACAAGATTAATCTTCTCGGTGATAACAACGAAATTACCACCCTATCGGGAACAGATACCACTACGGGTATGCCAAAGCAGGCGGAATTTAAAACGGAAGAACTTGTTCCCCTTGGCAGATTGTACGCTGACGGAGTTGTTTCCCTTATTCAGACGGCTGTTTCAAATCTGCCCGTTCACGGAACAAACGAATCCCACGTGGAGCAGGTGGTGCTGACAGGCGGCGGAGCCGAAATGGCGGGATTTGGGGAATACGTTGCTGGCGCCATTGGGATGGAGCTGATTATGCCCCCATCGGCGGCCGACTGCGTTATTCTCGGCGTGGGACAACTGCTCGAGGACGGTAGATAGAGTGAATCAGCAGAGCTTCGGGTAAAAACTTAGGCACAGCCAAAAGGCTGTGCCGTTTTTGTCAGTGATTCTTTTTAAAATGATTGCATATGTCCGAAGCTGTGCACTCGGAGCATAAAGGAGAACGGGCACGGCAGGTATCTCTGCCGAACATAACGATGCGGTGACAAAAATCCGATTGCTTCTCGGGCTCGATTAGCGGTATAAGTAGCTTTTCCACCTTTACGGGGTCCCGAAGTCCCTCGGAATAGAGCCCCACTCTGCCGCAGATTCTCATGCAATGGGTGTCCGCTACGATTGCCGGCTTCTTATATATATCCCCGAGGAGCAGATTGGCAATTTTTCTGCCAACGCCGGGAAACTTTAAAAGCTCCTCCATAGTGTCGGGTAAGATTCCGCCGTACACGTCCCGCAGCATTATGCAGGAATCCTTGATGTTTTTTGCCTTGACCTTATAAAGGCCGCAGGGACGGACGATTTCTTCAAGCTTTTCGAGAGGGCAGTCAGCCACGGCTTCAAGAGTTGGGTAAAGCTTAAAAAGCTCCCGACAAACAATGTTCACCCTCGCATCGGTGCACTGGGCGGATAGCCGCCCCATTATAAGCAGTTTCCAAGCCTCGCCCCCTGCCTCAAGAGCACATTCGGCATTTGGGTATATCTTCTCAAGCCTTGCGCAAAATTCATGGGCAAGGACGGTCTTTTTGTTTGGCATAATAATCTCCATATGTTATGTGGATTCATACTGTAATTATACCAAACAAGCAGTATTTTGTCAAGCTTATGCGTTGTTTTCGGCAACTCTGAGCAGCATGACGGTCATATCGTCCCCGCATCTTGTTTTAGTTGCGGCGGTGCTTAGAATCTTATCCGCCATTATCTGCAAATCCTCTTCCCATTCGTAGGTTAAAAGATTTGCAAGCCAGATTCCGTCTTCAAGGGAAACCGTGATTCCATCGCTCAACATAACAATCACGTCTCCCCCAAGCAGCTCAAATTTAATCTTTTCCGCATCAAGCTCAGGCATTATACCGATAGGCATTGTCTTAGACTGCAGCTTGTAAATGTTTCCGTCACGAAGCACAAAAGAGGGGGCGGCACCGCTTTTTATAAAGCAGGCGTTTCCGGTTATCAGGTCGATTTCCGCCAAATCCACGGTGGCGGAACATTCTACTCCGCGGCTGCGTATAAAGCCGTTCAGCATTTCAAGAGTTATAGCAACGCTGTTCCCCGCACCGAGCATCCTTTCGGCAAAAAATGCGCAGATTTTCGAGGTGATTGCCGCTTCTTTACCGCTTCCCATGCCGTCAGAGATTATGGCGTAGGTGTAGTCTTCATTGTTTGTGAAAATTGCCGTGTTGTCCCCATTGGCATTTTCGGCTTCCTTCATGCCCGATGCCGCGGCAGATTCAATCCTGTATTTGCGCTTTGAAGTCAGGCACATAGAGGTGTTTTCCCCGTCTATACTGAAAGCGGGGGCGGACATGGGTACGCCTATGGTGTTTTCCACCGCCGTTTTGATTTCCTTTGCTCCGAGAGTTACCCGGGATATGTCAAAATCTCCCACGATGACCTGCTTTCTTCGGCTTCCGAAGCATATGGCGCGCCCTGCAGCAATGTTCATGTAGCTGAGAGATTTGCAGAGCTTTTTGGTAAGCTCCGGGTCCACCTTGTATTCTTCGTCACGGTCGGCAATTCGGGCTGCAAGAAGCTTTGACATTATTTCATAATCAATGGCAAAGGCCTCCGTGCGGTCATTTTTTATGAGATTTTCAATAAGCTTTGCGGTAGAGTGATTCATTTCCTCCACTATGGAAGAAATGTTATAGCACCGATTTCGCATATATGACGGCACATCTTCAAGCTCTGCTCTTCCTTTTTTGTAAAGAACGGCGGTGATTTTACTCTGGGCATCCAAAGTGGAAACACATTCCTTTTCAAGGCAGATAGACGCCATGTTGCACTTTGAACAGAACTTCCCGAAGGATTTGTCGCAAACCTGCTTGAGGTCCACAACCCCGGGGCGGCGCATACGGTCGGACAGAGAGTATATGGTGTCAGAAAGATGGGAGAAGGCCTCGGAGAGTGCGGAAATGCGCTGACGGCTGTCTGCCTCCATTTTTGCGGACAACAGAGAGTTATCCGTGGATTTGTCTGAACGAGGGGAGATAAAAATGGTGATTTTTGGGAGGACACCATATCTTGACAGAGGCAAAAATATGACGGCGGCACTTAGCATATCGGGAACAAGCCGCGAAAGAACGCTGAATCCGCCAAGTGCCCAGCCCAGCGCGGCAACTACCGCACAGGAGAAAAAGATGGCAATATTTCCGAAGAAACGCCTTAGAAGTCCCTGCGAAAGCCCTGCAAATGCCATTACGCATGGCAAAATCCCAACAAGGGATGATGCGCCGTCTGCGGCAAATGCCGTGCCGGTGCAGGCAAGTCCTGATAAAAGTCCGATGGCGCAGCCTTTAAGTCCCCCAACGGTGGAGCCTGCCCAAAAGGCAATGAAAAATGCGGCAACAAGTGCAGGTGAGAAGCCGAAGAAGATGTAGCTATTAAGGGCATAAACGGTTATAAAAGCGAGGGTAGCAACGGCAATTTCACGGGAATATTCAAACCTCTGTTCTTTCGTGAAAAGTCCCGAAAGGGCGATGGTTATTATGGGCGTAAGCAGAAAGCCTGCCAAAAGCCCGAAAAGGTCGTAGTATAGAAATCCGCCGCTGATTAGCCGGTACAGACCGAATATAAACGCAGAAAAGCAGGCGATTGCAATTCGTATAAGCAGGCCCTCGCGAAAGACTTGTCCGCCCTCCGAAGCCTTGACTCTTACGGAAAATATCTTTAACAGACGCTCCTTTGGCGGGATTTTTGCCGAAGAGCTTTGTTCGCGACTCAGGTAGCTTGCCCCATACCTGAGAATTAATGCGACTGTGTATGTAATTGCCAAAGCAAATGCCATTCCCCGGTTGGTAAGAGAGGATACAAGCAGCCCTATGTAGCTGTACAGCGTGTATTTTCTCGAAGCACAGAGAAAGGCAAGACCCAGAGGATGAGAGGAGAATACTGCCCCCGACATACCGAGGATTCCCGACAAAAGGGAAATTCCCACGCCCTTTCCCATATCCGCAAGGTTTATCCGGGAAATCTCGACTCCTCCATCGTCCGCGGAGGTGGAATTGCCGGAAAGAGCTTTAACAAGCCGTTCTTTAAAAAGTTTTTTCAGCGTCATGATATTTATAAGTCCTTTCAGTTATAGGGCATGATATGCCCGGCATGATACACCCGGCATGATACGCCGTTGGGACTATTATAACGCACCTGTCATATTTTTTATGTCGGTTTATGTTTGTATGTTATGCTTGTTATATGGTAGAGAGGACAGATAAATGTCGTTTTGTGAGGCACCGGGGAGCAAATTGGTATAAATTGGCAGTAAATATTGGAATATCAAAAAAAATTAACAATATTCCGTGAATATTGTGGAGTTTGGCTATTTTACAAATGGCAAATTTGTGTTATAATAAGAGGTATGATTGGATAAAGAATAAATTGATGAGGAGAATTGACCGTGATTCGTGAAGATTTAAGAAACATTGCAATTATAGCCCACGTTGACCATGGAAAAACCACACTTGTAGACGAACTTTTGAAGCAGGGCGGTATTTTTCGCGAAAATCAGACAACCGATGACCGTGTTATGGACTCCAACGCCATTGAAAAAGAGCGTGGAATTACCATTCTTGCCAAGAACACCGCGGCACATTATAAGGACGTAAAAATCAACATTATTGACACCCCCGGCCATGCTGACTTCGGCGGCGAGGTGGAGCGCATACTGAAAATGGTAAACGGCGTACTTTTGCTGGTTGACGCGGCGGAAGGCCCTATGCCTCAGACACGATTTGTGCTTCAAAGAGCTTTGGAGCTTAACCACAAGGTTATAGTTGTGGTTAATAAAGTAGACCGTCCCGATGCCCGCATAAATGAGGTGATTGATGAGGTGCTTGAGCTTCTCATCGACCTTAATGCCACGGATGAACAGCTTGACAGTCCCATGATTTTCGCCTGCGGCCGTGACGGTACTGCGTCTATTTCCCCCGAGGAAAGGGGAACAGACC
>JAZNUF010000111.1:0-9992 GCA_045592185.1 Candidatus Flemingiibacterium sp. | reverse complement strand
CGGCGTTGTCCGCAACGGCGCGAATGTAGCGCTTTCCCCGTTCCTCAATCTCATCGGCAGGGGGAGCCTCAAGCACAATCCCGCTTTCGGTGTGCTTGTAGTCGTCCACTTCATTCCATTTCACCACAAACCCTGCACCGTTGCCGCAAAAAACAGAATCGGCTGTGTTTTCTGTGTCCGAATCAGGGTTGTATCCGTATTGTTCCACTACTTTGTCGGTATCGGCACATTCGAGATATCCTCCGGGGCAGGTGAAAAGTTTTCCCTTACCCTTGGTGTAGGATATAAGCTCTCTGTGGTAACCTTGCATTTTTGATACGGGCGCATTTCCGAAAAGTACGGTTAGTTCAGGAGTGATTTCAGGCTCTTTCAGCTTACCTCCCATTTGAGAAATATCAGTCATTGCATGGCCTGCATACTCAGAGGGGAGCTCTATTCTGAAATCGTACCAAGGCTCCAAAAGCAGCATTTCCGCTTTGCGCAGACCTTGGCGAAGGGCGCGAAAGGTTGCCTGGCGAAAGTCCCCACCCTCGGTGTGCTTTGGATGGGCGCGTCCGGCAATCAGAGTGATTTTCATATCCGTAATCGGTGCGCCAATCAGCGTTCCGATGTGAGTTTTCTCAAACAGATGGGAGATTACAAGATTGCGAAAATGCCTTTCAAGAGGACAGTCGCGGTCAACGGCAAATTTAAGCCCTTCACCTCGTGGAAGGGACTCTATCAGTAATTGTACCTCCGCATAGTGACGAAGGGGTTCATAGTGACCTATTCCCACGACCGAGGATTTTATGGTTTCCTTATAGGAGATATTTCCCTCCTCAAAGGTTACGTCCATGGAAAAACGCTCTTTTATAATTCTTGCCAACACTTCGATTTGCACATCCCCCATGATTCCCACAGAAATTTCCTCGTGACGCTCATCATAGAGAATATGCAGAGAGGGCTCTTCTTCCTCAAGCTTTTTTAGCTTTGTTACTGCCGTGTGTACGTCAGTGCCATCGGGCAGCACTATTTTGTAGCTTAGAATCGGCTCCAAATGTGCGGCTCCCGCATCTTTTTCGAATCCCAGACCCTCGCCGGGGTAAGCTGAGGACAATCCCGTTACAGCACAGACAGTTCCGGCAGTAACTTCTGTTTCTGTCTTGAACTTTTCTCCGAAATATATGCGGATTTGATTTATTTTATCACTCCATTCCTTACCGCCGGGCAGATGTCCCACAAGCGTGTCCCTTACGCGAAGTTTGCCGCCGGTAAGCTTCATATGCACGATTTTGTCATTTTTGTCTTGGGTGATCTTGAAAACCCGTGCTCCGAATTCTTCAGGGTATTCGGGAGATTTCGAATAGCTTGACACTATGTCAAGGAGTCTGTCAACGCCTTTCCCGTCAAGAGCCGATCCGAAACAGCAGGGAAAAACGTGCCTTTCCCATACGGCATTGCAAATATCATCTTTTTTGATTAACTCCGCCGACAAAAAGCGGTCCATAATAATTTCATCACACATGGCAAGCTCTTCGTCCACGTCTGTGTCAAAGGTAAAATTGATACAACCGTCATTTAGCTTATATTTTAACTCGTTCATTAATTGGCGGCTGTCAAGGGCAGTTATGTCCATTTTGTTTATAAACAAAAAAGTGGGAATTTTGTAGCTCTCAAGGAGTTTCCACAAGGTTGTGGTGTGGCTTTGCACTCCGTCTGTACCGCTGATTACAAGGATGGCGCAGTCAATTATTCTCATGGCGCGTTCCGTTTCTGGGGAGAAATCCACGTGCCCCGGAGTATCAATAAGGCAAAATTCTATATCATCGCGGGTAAAGGTCGCCTGGCTTGAAAATATAGTTATACCACGGTCTTTTTCAATGGAGTTGGTGTCAAGGTACGAACTGCCCTTATCCACTCTGCCGAGGCTTCGTATTATTCCCGATTTATATAATATGGCTTCGGAAAGAGTGGTCTTACCGGAATCCACATGGGCGATAATGCCGATTGATATTTTTTTCATTTTTACCCGCCGTGTATGTAATTTTGTATGACTATATTATACTATGGGTGAAATTTTTTGTCAAGTGGGCGAGGGAGGAGTGTTCTCTGACAAAGGGACTTCCTCCCCCCACTTTATGACTGTAAATTTGTGTGCGGCTAACAAGACAAATCAATACTTCTGATTTTTGCACGCAGCGGCAGAACGTAGGCAGGGGAAACGGACAATTCATCTACGCCCATACGCAAAAATCTCTCTGTCAGAGTGGTGTCCGCCGCTAACTCACCGCAAATTCCCACCCATTTTCCACAGTTGTGCGCGCTTTTGGTTACGTATTCAATGAGTCGTAAAACTGCCTCGTGACGGGGGTCGCAGAAGGCTTCGATTAACGGATTTTGCCTATCACACGCAATGGTGTACTGAGTCAAATCATTTGTTCCTATGCTGAAAAAATCGACCATTTCTGCAAGCCGATCACTTATTATCGCCGCAGCAGGGGTTTCAACCATTATTCCAAGCTCTATGTCTTTTGAGATTGCGGCTCCTTCATTTTGCAATTCTTCACGCACTTCACGGCAGATGCCAAGAACCTCCGAAACCTCGGTGACGGAGGTTATCATGGGAAACATGATGGCAAGCTTGCCGTAGGCAGAGGCACGGTAGAGAGCACGCAGCTGGGTTTTGAATATATGCGGGCGAGTAAGGCAGATGCGTATCGCACGAAAGCCCAATGCGGGATTTTCTTCGTGGGCAAGGCCGAAATATCCCACCTGCTTATCAGCACCGATGTCAAGGGTGCGTATGATGACCTTTTTGTCACCCATACTTTCAAGCACTCGTCTGTAGATGGAAAATTGTTCTTCTTCCGTGGGATAGTCCTTAGATTCCAGATAAATAAATTCGCTTCTGAATAAACCGATACCGCCTGCATCGCATAACAGCGCCGCGCCCACATCACCGGCGCTTCCCAGATTGGCGTATACATTTATAATTTTGCCATCTTTTGTTACATTTTCTTTGCCTCGAAGCTTTTCAAGAAGCTCTTTTGCAGCCATATCGGATTTTTGCTTGCGTCTTGCTTCAAAAAGCTCCGCTTCTTCGGGAGCGATTATTATTTCACCGGTAGTTCCGTTGACTATCATGGTATCTCCGTCCGAAATGGCGGCAAGGGCTTCATCTCCTATACCTATAACCGCAGGAATATTCATTCCTCTTGCCAAAATTGCCGTATGGGAGTTCACGGAGCCGTGTGCGGTGACAAAAGCAAGGACTCTCGATTTATCAAGGGAAACCGTTTCGCTCGGTGCCAAATCATCGGCGCAAATTATTAATCCACCGTCAGCTTTCTCTATATCCTCGGAAGAGCCAACCAGGGCATGGATAAGGCGGTTTGATACGTCACGTACATCTGCTGCACGAGCCTTCATATAGCTATCTTCCATAGAGGAAAAAATAGCTTCAAAATTATCGGCAGTAACAGCTGTTGCATATTCCGCATTTATCTTTTGGCGTTCAATCATGCTCCGTATGGATTCCATGTAATCTTCGTCCTCAAGCATCATGCGGTGTATTTCAAAAATTTGAGCGCCGGATTCCCCCACTTCACGAACTGCTTTCTCGTAAAGTTCCGAAAGCTCAGAAAAAACTTTGGAAACTGCGGTATCAAGGCGAGCGAGTTCGCTGTCTACATCTGTGATTTTCTGTCTTTTGACCGCCGTTTCCTTTTGGGTGTACAAAGTCGCCCTGCCGATAGCTATGGAGCCGCAAACACCTTTGCCAAAAAACTTAAACATACATTCTCCTCGGTTCTTTGCTATAAATTTTCCGTGAAAAAGTTTAGAAGCTCGCCGAAGGTTGCTTCTTCATTTTCGCCCGATACTGTGATTTTAATTGTATCTCCCTTTTTCACCCCAAGGCTCATAACCGAAAAAAGCTTGGAGCCGTCTGCTTTTTTATCTCCTTTTTCAATGGTTACACTACATCCGCTTTCTTTTGACATTTTTACAATCATTCCGGCAGGGCGGGCGTGTATGCCCGCCTCATCGCGGAGGGTATAAACGAAATCTTTCATATGCTTCTCCTGTTTTGACTATTTTTCTGCGAGCTTTAAAAAATCTTGTCCTACGGTTACGTTTTCCTTTGCCACTGTGCGGATTTCTCCGTATTCATCGCTGTTGCAAACGATTACGGGAGTGGTGATAGAATACCCTTCGGCTTTGATTTTATCTATATCAAAGGAAATAAGCAAGTCGCCGCGCTTCACCTTTTGCCCCTCTTTTACGTGGGCTTTGAATGGTTTGCCATTCAATTTTACGGTGTCTATTCCAATGTGGAGAAGTAATTCACAGCCCTCATGGCTACGCAGATTTACGGCATGAAGTGTGTCATACAAGGTTGCCACAATGCCGTCAAAGGGGGCATAAAGCTTGCCCTCGCCGGGAATTATTGCACAGCCCTGCCCAAGCATACCGGAAGAAAAGGCTTCATCGGGGACCTTCGACAGAGGCAGTAACCTTCCGCACAAAGGGGAGGCTACGGTGAGAGAGGGAAGGGAGGTGCTATTAGCTTCATCTGAAATTTTTGAAGCATCTCCCGATACCATTTCCTTTGCGCTGGCAAGGTTGTGGGATTCTATAAATACTTCAAAATTGGATTTTATCACCGAAACCTGCGGACCGTAAATTATCTGTATACCATCTCCCTTTTTCACAACTCCGGAAGCACCGCTTCTTTTGAGATGGGATTCGTCCACAAGAGATGGGGATTCTACGGTGATTCGCAGTCTTGTAGCACAACAGTCGATGTCCTTTATATTATCTTCACCCCCAAGACCGATAAGAATATGGGCGCTGACAGTGTCAGTTCCTTTTTTTGCACTGCGCTTCTTATTTACATCGGCTCTTGTATAAAGTTTTGTTTCTTCGTCATCGGATTCCCGACCGGGGGTTTTCAGGTTGAGTTTTCGTATCATGATACTGAACAGGAAATAGTAAACTATCGCGTAGACGATACCTATTGCGACAATCCAAATCCAATTAGTTTTTGCGTTCCCCTGGAGTATTCCGAAAAGGGTAAGGTCGATAAGACCTCCCGAGAAAGTCATACCCACACCCACGCCAAAAATGTGAGTGAGCATATAGGAAAGGCCGGCAAGTATGCAGTGGATGCCATACAAAATAGGTGAAACAAATAAGAAGGTAAATTCAATGGGCTCCGTTATACCCGTAAGCATGGCGGTAAGCGCCGCCGACAAAAGAAGTCCGCCCACGATCTTACGTTTTTCGGGACGGGCTGTACGGTACATGGCGTAAGCTGCCGCCGGCAGACCGAAAATCATAAAGGGGAATTTGCCCGACATGAATCTGGTTGCGGATACGGAAAATTGTTCGGTGGCTTTTGAAGCAAGCTCCGCAAAGAAAATATTTTGCGCTCCTTGTACCAATGTTCCGTCAATTACCATAGCGCCACCAACTTCCGTTTGCCAAAAGGGCATATAGAAAACGTGATGCAGACCAAAGGGAATAAGGGCACGTTCAATGATACCATATATCCATGTGCCGGCATAGCCCGATGCCAATACGAGATTGCCAAGGCTTGCAATCCATCCTTGAACTATGGGCCAAACAAAGAACATAAGAATACCCACAAGCAGAAAAACAAGACTTGAAATAATAGGCACAAAACGTGTGCCGCCGAAAAATGATAATACTTGCGGCAATTTTATACGGTAAAATCGGTTGTGGAGCGCACCTACTCCAAGTCCAACTATAATACCTCCGAAAACGCCCATTTGCAGAGTAGTTATACCGAGGGTCGTGGCTGTTGAGTTTGCAGCCATGGCGTCAACTCCGCCCTTGGCACTTATGAGCGCGCTGACTGCCATGTTCATAATGAGATATGCCACGGCACCGGACAGTGCGGCAACCTCTTTTTCTTTTTTTGCCATTCCTATGGCGACACCCATGGCGAAAAGTAATGCCAGATTATCGAAAATAACGCTTCCTGTTTTACTCATAATGTCGAGAATGGTATAAAGTATTCCACCCTCGTAGATGATACCGTCAAGGTTATAAGTTTCAAGGGTAGTGGCATTTGTGAAAGAGCTGCCTATGCCGAGAAGCAGGCCCGCTACGGGAAGAATTGCAATAGGTAGCATAAATGAGCGACCGACTCGCTGAAGTACACCGAAAAATTTTGTTTTCATGTTACTTTGTCCTTTTTGAAAATGTATTTCAGATTTATTTTACCCTAAAATTCAAAAATTACGCAAAATATAAAATAAATCGGTTACCGTTCATTTGAACGGTAACCGATTGGAATTTTTGAAGCCGAATTTTTTAACTCTTAAACATCATATTTTCGATGTAGAGCTCGTTAAAGTCTGGGTCTGTGTCAAGCTCTATAACCTCTGCTTTACTCGCAATTTCAAGGGCCGATTCCATTAAAGCTTCATTTTGGAGAAGCATACACGCTCCCCGCAATGCGGCATTTCCCGCAGCGAATACCCTACCTCTGGCAAATTCGGGAAGCAAACCTATTCGAATCCCATCGGAAACATTCAGATAATTTCCGATACCGCCTGCCAGGTATATTCGGTCGCAGGGGGTGCCCTTGCACAAAACCTCGATTCCGGCTCTTACGGCGGCTTTTGCATTTTGCAGCTGCCGTATGTCACGGGGAGTGATGGAAATACCGTTTGTGAGGGCTACTGCCTCGGGGATAAAACCGTCTTCACCCATGATTCCGTTGTCGAGAAGTGCAGCGGCAGCCGATACAAGTCCGCCCGCACAGATACCCTTGGGGGGGACATTTCCTACGGTTGACAGTTTAAATTGAGAGTTTTCAAGCTTAACTTCGAATATTGCTCCCTCACGGGCGGCCATTCCGTGGGTGATTTGTGCACCTTCAAAGGCAGGACCCGCGGCGGTGGAGGTACAGAAAAGTCTGCCGTCACGGTGCAGAACAAGCTCGCCATTTGTACCGATATCCGCAAGTAAAGCGGATGGGGATTCTGTTATTGAGCTTGATAGAATCGCTGAGGTGGTATCAGCCCCCACAAATGCGGATATGCAGGGAAGGAGATAGAAGCGGCCGCATTTTTCCTGACAGCCGATGAGGGAAGATTCTATAAATCTCCCGAATTTGTCGCAAACCTCAAAAGGCGCACCTCCGAATCCGCTTACATCTCCCCCAACCAAGAGAGTGAGCATGGCGGTGTTTCCCACTATAACGACCGTGTCGATATAGTCTTTCGTCAGCTGTGACAGCAGGTTGTATATGCCTTTTTGTATTGAAATTTTCAAGATTTCAGCACCGCCCCTAAGGGCATATTCGATGCGAGTGATAACATCGCCACCGTAACGGATTTGAGGATTTGGTGCTTCGGCAGAGGCAAGGACTTCGCCTCTGTTTCTATCGACCAATTTTGCCGCCAATGTTGTGGTGCCCACATCTATAGCAGCTCCTAATTCTCCGCGGGACAGAGGGGCAATGCTATCAAAGCTTTTACTGTCACTTGATAGCACAGAATATTTTCCGTCATCAATTTCTACTGTAACCTCTCCAAGACAAATTGCCTTGCAAGCAAGCCGCCAACCATCGGGGTACGACTCAAGAAGTGCTTTTTCTGATTCTGAGGGGACGTCAAGCTTACCGTATGCCATTACCGCGCATCCGCCGCAGCGTCCGCTGCCGCCGCAGGGAAGAGAAATGCCGATAACCTCGGAGATTGCCTCGGCAAGAGTAATCCCGTACCTATTCAAATGCAGCTTCACAAAATCCCCCCTTGTGTTCATGATAATAATATGATACCATAAATTTTTCTCTATTGCAAGAAAAATCCGTAAAAATTAATACATATCAGAGATTATGTTAAAATTTGAAAATATTTTAAAAAAACGCAAAAAATTTTAAAAAACTATTGCAATCTGAAAAAAAGTGTGATATAATATGTTCGTTATGTTCACTTGTGTTGGATGTAATGGAAACAGTCCGCTGCAATGCTCTGCATGAATGTTTACCAAATCACTTATTTTAGTAAGGAGGAAGCCGAGATGGATTTGATTAAGGCTTTGACAAATGAGCAGCTTAAGGAGAATGCACCCGTACTTAATATTGGTGATACCGTTAGGATTCACAATAAGATTAAAGAGGGCGCAAGAGAAAGAATTCAGCTTTTCGAGGGTACTATCATCGCTAAGAATGGCGGCGGTATTTCCGAAACCTTTACCGTAAGACGCGTTTCCTACGGTGTTGGCGTTGAAAAGACTTTCCCCGTTCACTCTCCTAACGTTGAAAAGGTTGAAATCATCAGACACGGTAAGGTTAGACGCGCTAAGCTGTATTATCTCCGTGACAGAGTTGGTAAGAGCTCTAAGGTTAAGGAACAGCTTTAATTTTAAGCGTTTTTTATCTTTAAAAGATTACAAGAAGGCGGTATGACAAAAGTCATACCGCCTTTTGCTGAGAATGTGCTTGAAAAGCAGAAAAGTAAAACGTGACCGACTTTCAAAAAAGTCGGTCACGTTTTTTAGCCTATAACTTTAATTTCGGAAAAACCTGCAATGTCCTCAAAAAAGCCGTCTAATGCTTCGGAATGGACAGATAAATACTCTTTTAAAAATTCAATGTTGTTTTCCTCTGCGCTGGGGATTTCTTTCCATAGGGCATTGTCGCTTCCGTAAGCGGCATTGGGGATTGCGCCCACAAATTCCTCGAATTTGTTAATTACGTATTCGTCAGACAATACTCCCTGGCGGAGATAGGTATAGCGTGCAATTATCTCTTCAGTATAGTTTTCAAAAAGTCGCTTATACAAGAGATTGGCAGTAACAAGACTAACATTTCCGTCTGAATCAACAGTTGGAAGCGTGGCAATATCACCGATTTCCTTGAGCTCGCCGTAGTAGTGGAGTCCGAAAACCGAGTCCATGTCATACATGGTGGGAATCCATTTTACCCCATCATAAGTAACATATAGCATATTTTTAGCCAAATTGTCCGACCCGTCAATATAGTAGGTGAAAAGCATGGTGTCAATAGCGGCTTCAAGGTCCAGATAAGCCTCAATTCCGGCTTTGAAATCCTCACCGTCATTGTTCATTATGAAATCAATGACTCTATTGAAGCTTTCAATAACCCATTCTTCATCATCCGTTGAGCAGTGTTCTATCTCCCAACCGTCCCCGGATATATTTGTGATTGCTTTTCTGAATGAGGTGGAATCGCCCCAAGCGTCCGCCATCAAAATTGCCTGCTTTTCATCAGTGCTTTTCATTCCCATCATCCATTTGTCCTTGGGAATATTAAGGGTGTAAATTCCGTAAAATTTTCCGTTCAGGCAAAGAACTATCGGATAACCGTCAACAACTCCGCTGTTAGGTGCATTTTTAAGGTTGTCGTCTATGTAGCTGCGAGTATTTACCACATCGGCAAAAAGGCGCGCGCTTACTACATTTCGCGCTTGGGTGAAATCAATATAGTTGGCCTTCAGACAGTATTTGTTCTGATTGCCGAAACCAAGGTCGATTTTATATTTCTCGTTAAGCTGTTCATCGCTGTATAGCTTGATGGTGAAATTCTTTTTCGGATAAGCAAGTGACGAGGAGCCTTGGTATTTCAAGGTGGCATAGCCACTGTACGCCTCATCTCCGTTTAGGTATTCAAAGGACAGGGAAACTTCATCTTCTTTTGATATGCCCTCAAGAGAACCGGTAAGATTTACAACGGGCATATTAAACTCTTCGATTGTGGCAGGCGGAATTTCAAACTTAGCGGTTTCATCGCATCCGCTGCATTTGTATACGCCCGCACCTGAAGAAAACAAATCGTTATTTTCGGTAATTTCATAAAGTACAAAATCATGCTCATGGGGTACCGTTGATTCATCGGAGTACGCACCGGCGGGAACCGAATCGTCACAAGACGCAAAAGCAACGACAGAAGCAATAATTGATACTGATAATATAAATTTTACTTTCATAAATATGACCATAGCTTTTGCGGAGCAAAA
>JAZNUF010000110.1:0-3051 GCA_045592185.1 Candidatus Flemingiibacterium sp. | reverse complement strand
GCCCCGATGAGGAAATGCTTATCGCCGCTTGTAAAAACGGTGACAGAGAAGCTTTCGGCAAGCTGGTTTTAAAATACGAACGCCTGGTTTACAGTACTGTCAAGCTAAAAGGCTGCTGCGAAAGTGATGCGCTTGACGTGTCCCAGGAGGTGTTTATCAAGCTGTGGCGATATATTGCAAAATATCGCGGAGATTGCAGTTTTTCTACTTGGGTATATAAAGTGTCTGTCAACGCGGCGCTTGACTATCTTCGTCATGAAAAAAGTTCGCAAACTGAGCTTTATATCACAAAAACCGATGATGACGGAGATGAGGTCATAACGGAGATTGCCGATGAAAAGGGGATATCTCCGGAAATTTATGCAGAGAAAAATGAACAGATAAAAGCCGTCAGGGAAGCCCTTGAATTGCTCTCTCCGGAGCAGCGTGAAATCGTGTGCCTCAGAGATATAGAGGGACACTCCTATGAAGAAATTTCCGAAATGCTCGGGCTTGAGGTCGGAACTGTGAAATCCCGTTTGAACCGCGCTCGAGGGAATCTGCGCTCACTTCTCACAGAACGCGGGGCAGACACGCTATTATAAAAATCTTCCGAAAAATCGGGAACAAATCTTCGATTTGCTTCGTCTAAAACTGTAGAAGTGAATCGGTCGCACGAGCGATGAAAGGAAAATTAAGATGAAAACCAACAAGAAACCGATTGATTGTCAATCGGCGCAGGAGATTATGTTTGACTATATAGACGTTGTCGCATCTGAAGAGGATTGCCAGGCACTTGAAGCGCATATCTCACAATGTGATTCCTGTAAAGAGGAACTTGATAAGCGAAGAAAAATGCTGGGGCTTGTGAAATCTTCAGGGGGAAATCCGCCTTCTGTCTTAGCACGCAATGTTATGGATAAAATCAAATATATTCCTCAGGAGACGATAAAGAAAAGGCTTGTGCCTTCAGCGAGGTTTGTTTCTCTTGCTTCTCTTGCCGCTTGCGCAGTGATTATGCTGGCGGTCTGCTTTAAGGGGATTATTTTTGCCGATGTTTCCATGGCAGATGCCGCCGATGAAGACACCACTCATTACACGCAGATTGCCTCGGAAACCTTCGCTTCTCCAAATCTTTTCGATGAATATGCCGATGTTGTGTCAGGCACAAGCGCATACAAAATTGAAGATGCCGAGGCATATGGTTTGCAAGCTTCGTGGGACTGCTCAGATGTGTTGTTGACTGATAAATACGATGTTTTGCCCGATAATGGGCTTTCCGTTATGGGCGGTGAGTATGATGCAGTTGTTGAAAGGGTATACTCGTGTGTAGTGAATGACGAGGGAAAAGAATCGGAGATTGCGGTTGTGGTGGGATACGCGTCTAACTTCGAAAATGCCTTTCCCGACTGCCAGCCGACAGTAGCGGTGCTTGACGGAATTTCCTGCAATGTATACGATGTAACTGAGAATTGCCTTGATTTTGCGTATCAGCTTATTTCCGATGGGGCTGACAGAGGATCATGGCGTGTATATTTGCCAACGGAATTTTCGAATCTCAAGCTGATTTTGTTGCCCGATTAATGTAAATATTGCTACCGAAAGGTGTAAGAATATAATGATACCGTATATTGTGGGCGGCGCGATTTTCGCTGCCGCCCTTTTGATTTTTACTGCCACTTCAAATAGGCTTAAGTGCCGTAATTATTTAATAAAATCCCATAAGCTTTCCGAGGAAATCACCATAGCCCATATAAGCGATCTGCATGAGTGTAGTTTCGGTCGGGGGCAAATAAAGTTACTTAACATGGTCCGAGAAGCTTCCCCCGACATTATAGTGGTAACCGGCGACACTTTTGAAGATGATGAAAAAACCGTAGGTTTAGAAAACGAAGAAAATCCTGCCCTTGTATTTTTAGAGAAAGTTACTGAAATTGCACCTTGTTACATGGTTTTTGGAAACCATGAACGGTTTGTGACGGATATGGACACCCTTTGCGGCAAGATAGAATCTCTTGGTGTTCGTTTGCTTCATCCACTCGGCGGCGAGGGTGTTTGCTGTGAAAAAATAAAGCTTGGTGATTGTGAAATTTTCATTTGCGGTGCGGCGGATCCCTATTTTTCATATGCCGCTAAAAACAGAGCCCATAAAAAACTAAGGCAGATCCTTTTTGAGGACAAAAACATAAATAATCCGCAAAAAGAAAATTGGCGGAGAAAAATAACCGACACATTACCGGATGTATCCAAAAAGGACGAGTTTTCCATTCTGCTGTCCCATCGTCCCGAGGAATATGAATTTTACGAAAAATTGGGCTTTGACGCAGTGTTCTCGGGACACGCCCACGGCGGTCAGTGGAGATTTCCGCCGTTTATTAATGGTCTTTATGCGCCTCATCAAGGGATTTTTCCACCCCATGCCGGTGGGGGCTATGCTCTTGGTAAAGGATTCCACATTGTCTCACGGGGGCTGTCAAAAAAGCGGATGTTTCGCTTGTTTAACCGCCCAGAGGTCTGCATTTTGAAAATTTCAAAGGATTTTCACCACAGTCCACAAAAATGAGTTAAATTCACTTGACAAAAGGGAAGCTTCGGTGTATAATATTAGTTAGCTATGTAAATGCTTTTTTGCTTTGAGAACAAAATTTTCTGAAGGCAAATTTGAAAAAACAATTCTTATGGAGGACTTAACAAATGGTAGAATCTCGTAAAAAAGAGCTTTCACGCATTGCCTATGAGATTCGCCGCGGTATACTTGATGCGGTTTATTCTGCGGCAAGCGGACATCCCGGCGGCTCACTTTCCATTGCGGAAATTCTTACTTATCTCTATTTCGAGGAGATGAACATCGATCCTAAAAATCCCGATATGGAGAACCGTGACCGCTTCGTTCTTTCAAAAGGACACGCGTCTCCGGCGATTTATTCCACTCTTGCTAACCGCGGCTTCTTCCCGGTTTCCGACCTTAAAACCTTCCGTCAGCACGACAGTATTCTTCAGGGACATCCCGATATGAAGGCTATCCCCGGCGTTGATATGACCACCGGCTCTCTCGGTCTTGGCATTTCTTCC
>JAZNUF010000109.1:0-3764 GCA_045592185.1 Candidatus Flemingiibacterium sp. | reverse complement strand
GCAAAAATGCTGCGAAAGAATATGACGAAAGAAGAAAATCACCTTTGGTATGATTTTTTGCGCACATATCCGATCCGTTTTCACGCCAAAAGGTTCTCGGTAGGTATATCGCAGATTTTTACTGTGCAGAAGCAAAACTGATCATAGAGCTTGACGGTTCGGGACATTATACCGAGGAAGGAAAGCAATATGACGAAGAAAGAACCGCTTGTCTTGAAGAATACGGATTTACAGTTATCAGAACACCGAACACGGAAATACATAAAAACTTTCGGGGTGTCTGTGAATATATTGATCACCTCCGTAGAACAATCCCTCAGTCAGCTTCGCTGACAGCTCCCTTTACACAAGGGAGCCTTTTTTGTTCATCTATAACTCGTCAATTTTCCTGACAAGCACTGCATTTGTGGTCACATACGCAAAACACGGCATACCTCTTTCGAGATATGCCGTATTCTTTAAAAACTGTCCTTTAGTGTGTTGCTCTATTCGCCGTACCGCTTTTTATTCTTTGTATTTCTTCCCCACATCATTGGTTGCAGAGCCGCGTTTAATCGTATCAGAGCCATACTTCCGCCTGATTTCGTCCACGGTTTTATCAAGGCTTCGCGCCCTCTCTCTCCCGTCATCCTCAAAAAAAGACAGCTGTATTGCATCCCCTTTATCAATGTCCCCAAGAGCGATTCCAAGCAGACGGAGAGGGACATTCTCTTTCCATAATTCCTTTAGCAGCTCAGTGGCAACATTGTATATCTCCGTGGTTATATCGGTGGATTTATCAAGCTTTCGCTGGTGGGAACGATTTATAAAATCCGAGGTGCGTATAGTAGTTGATACACAGTACGCACGAACACCATCCCGGCGCATACGTGAGGACACACTGTCAGCAAGGGACAGCATTATTCCGCTTGCCTGCTCATAGGTAGTTACATCTTCCTCAAGGGTTGTAGAAACACTGTACCCTTTGGCATCCTCCGGAATTTCTTTGACCTCCGAATCATCAATACCATTAGCAAAACTATACAGCTGTTCGCCCTGCTTGTTCCCAAGAATTGATTTCACCACATCTTCATCACACTTTGCTAAATCCCCGATTTTCTGAATCCCGTGCTGCATTAGCTTTTCCGCCGTTGCGCGTCCCACCAAAAAAAGCTCTCCTATGGGAAGCGGCCAAAGTTTTTCGGGTACTTCATGTATAAAAAGCGTATGAACCTTGTCAGGCTTTGTAAAATCGCTTGCCATCTTTGCACAGAGCTTGTTCTCCCCAATTCCCACATTGACCGTAAATCCAAGGGTATCCCGTATTTCGTCCTTGATTTTGTAAGCCGTGGAAATAATATCACTGTATATAAGCTCCATTCCACTCATGTCAAGAAAACATTCGTCAATGGAAAAGCGTTCCACCACGGGAGTGTATTTTTCAAGTATTTTTACAAACGCCCTCGAGCATCTCGTATAGAGAGAAAAATCCGGCTTCGCCAATTTTAAATTTGGGCATTTCTTCAAAGCGGAAATGACACTTTCGCCGGTCTTTACGCCATATGCCTTTGCAGGAATAGATTTAGCAAGTATCACGCCTGTGCGTTTTTCTCTGTCCCCTCCGATTGCCGAAGGAATAAGGCGTAAATCCTCCCCTCCTTCTTTGAGCCGCTTTACCGACTCCCAGGAAAGGAACGCACTGTTTACATCAATATGAAATATTATTCGCTTTATACCGTCCCTCTCCTTTTTATACAGCCGCTTATACTTCCTCGTAGGTGAACTTTTTCCAAGGAAGCTCCGGGGATTTTTTATTTAATAAAATATCGTCTACGTGCATGAGCAGAGGAAAATCCTCCACCCTCACCTTGTGAGACTGTGCAAGTACTCGAATAGCCCTCGCCACTCTCTTTGCCACAACCAGGGATTCAAGAGTAACGCCGTTAAGCTCCGCTTCCGCTTCATCAATGTCAAGCCCTCTGCCGAGAAGTATTCCGATAAGTCTTGTTCTGCCTCCGTAAACAGTTACATAAAGGTCTCCAAAGCCCACCGCCAAGGTTTCAATCGAGGGAGTGCCGCGAATGGACATAAGCCGCGTCATCTCACGTACGGCCTGACCGAAAATCGCCGCTTGCGAATTAAAATGCAGGGGACTGTCAATGCCGAATTTGCGCTGATTTAGTCCAATGGTCAGGGCAATGGCAAGAGCATATCCGTTTTTCAGTGCCACCGCACTTTCTACTCCCACCACATCTTTTGATATGCTGACATGGTAATAGTCCGTTTCCATTATACTTTTAAGCATACGCAAGGTTTTCGTTTCACCGCCGCAGAAAGTGACCTCGGTCATATCGTGGGCCACCAGCTCGTAGCTTGTGCATGGACCACCAATGGCGTTAATATTACGCTTAAGTCCCATTTCCGAAAGGCGCTTTTCCCACAGCTCCGGATAGGTTAAAAGCGTGCCGTCATCCAGGTCGTAAAGCCCCTTGGTAACCGACAAAATCGGCACATCTTCCGAAATTCTCGGAAGAACGAACTCAGAAAACCAATCAACGCCAAAAGAACTGACACCGCCGATTATCATATCCGCACCGGAGATAGCTCTTTCCATCTCCTCTGTCAGATAAAAAGATATTCCCTCGGGGAAATCACGATCAAACCGCGGATGTCTGTTTTCTTTCTTGCACGCATCTATAATATCGTTGTCAAGAGGCGTTCCCACAAGGCGCACCTCATGACCGTTTTCCCTTGCCGGAAAGGCAAGAGCTGAGCCCATCATCCCGGCACCGATTATTGTTACTGTCGACATTTTTATTTCTCCGTATCAAAATTGTTACTTTTATTGTATCACAATTACCAAAGAAAATCAATATTTTTAATTTTTCAAAGAAAAGTTATCTAAGCATTTTACCCTAAAGACAATTAATAATTTGCCCATTTCCTTGTTTGTATAAAATAACACTTGAATTTTACTTCAACTTGTGATATAATATTATGACATATATTTGTATTTTTTGAAAGGAACTGAAAACTATGCTTCCTCAGGTGCAACAAATCGCCGCACGAGTGCGCGAGCTGCGGTCTATTTTAGAAATGGATGCCGCAGTAATTGCCGAAAAAATCGGCGTGGATCTTAATACATATAACAACTACGAAAACGCCGTCACCGACATCCCAGTGGGTAAGCTTTACGCCATTGCAACGGTTATGGGAGTTGACCCTACAGTGCTTCTGCTTGGTGATGAGCCGCGAATGGAGGACTATACCCTTGTCCGCGCGGGCACCGGTCTTGACGTAGAACGCTATACAGGCTATAAATTTTCTTCTCTCGCTTACAACTACAGAGGACGGGAAATGGAGCCAATGATAGTCACCCTAAACCCCACCGATACCACCCCGGATCTTGTTTGCCATGCCGGTCAGGAGTTCAACATGGTCCTTGAAGGAACGATTGCAGTGCATATCGGCGATCACGAGCATATTTTAAAGCCAGGGGATTCCATTTATTTTAACCCCTCAATTCCTCACGGACAGCGCGCCATAGGTACGGTTTCAAAATTCCTTACCGTAATCAATGAAAAAATGAAAAAATAAGAAGGACGTAAGAGCATGAACTTACTTTCAAAATATCTGCCGAGAATTGATTTCTCAAGCTATGAGGATTTCAAGGCAAATTATAAAATAAATATTCCCGAAAATTTTAACTTCGGTTATGACATCATAGACGAATATGCTCGCCTTGAACCCAACAAGCCTGCCCTTATTTGGCTTAACGATGAAGG
>JAZNUF010000108.1:0-3432 GCA_045592185.1 Candidatus Flemingiibacterium sp. | reverse complement strand
GCACTATATCGAAATACTGTTCGGGAGTTATAACACAGCGGTTAAATTTGCGACCCAAAATATCAGCCGTTTCGCGCGCGAGCCCCGATTCGTCAAGTCGGCTGTCGTCATAGCCGCAGCTGTTAGCTGCAGGCGCATCGGACACCGCTAAAACATAAGACGAATCAACGCCGCCCGAAAGGAATGACTCAACGTATTCGTCATCGGTTTTAACCTCGCACATAACTTCACCAAGGGTAGAGTGAATTTCATCTGCCCACTCGTCAAGTGTTTTTGAATTGTCGGGTTCAAAGGTAGGGCGGAAATAGCGGGTGATTTTAATTTCACCGTTTTTAAAGGTCATAAAACGCCCCGGCAATAACTTTTTAACGCCCTCAAAAAAGGTTTCCTCACCTGTGGTGTAGGTCATGGTTAGATATATCTGAAGCATTTTTTGATTAAGCTTTTTTATAAAACCGTCCCCGTCCATAATTTCACGTATGGTGGTGCCGTAAAGCAGCTTGCCGTTATCGGTTAAGTAGTAATAAAATGGCTTGGTGCCAAATTGGTCACGCAGGCAAAACAGCGTGTCGGTATCGGTGTCGTATAAAGCAAAGCTAAACATACCGTAGATGTGATTTGCCATATCACCGCCCCATTTTTTATATGCGGCTATAATTATAGCCTCCTCGCGCTCTGCACGGGAAAGAGAATTATCAATATCAAGCTCTTTACAAAGCAATTTCCAGTTGCGGATATGACCGCAATATGTTTTAATTTCTATCATTTAGTTAGACTCCCATCGGTCTAAGTTTTAATAAAAACATTTTATCATATTTTTTGACATAATTCAACAATATATCGAGTCCAATTTTAGTATTGACAAAAATAATTTTTATTTTCAGTCTAATAGCTTTCAATTATTTTATAATCACCGCTTTTTAGTATATTAACTAAATCAATAGGAGAATTGATTTTTTTGTGTGTTTCTATACCGCCCTTAGCAAGCTTTGAAATCTCGTGAAAATCCGAACCGGAAGTAATCGCTTTTTTGTAATGACTTGCAAACATTTTTGCCATTTCGTTACGGATTTTTTCGGTACAGCCGTTATATCCTTCTATGCCGAAAATATTATTTGAAGAACATACAGTCATACCATTTCTAAAGGGATGTGCCTGCACAATTATGGCATTTTGGGGTAGTACGGCTGATAGTTCTTCAATGTTTTGCAGTTTGTTTAAAAGGGGTAGGTTATAAAAATCCTGCTCTTCAAGACCGTAGATAAGATAATCATTTATATTACCTTCAAAGCGCACCTCCGCGCCACAGAGAACAGTAAAGCCTATTTTTTCAGCCTCGTTTCGTGCAGAATAATATCCGCGTAGATATCGGTTAATAATTTTTTCTTTATCATTTGTACCGATTTCGTCCTTGAACCAATCGAGCATCCTGCTTTCATAATGGTCGGTAATAACGAGTCCGTCATAACCTGTGTCTTTATAACGCCTTACAATTTCCGCTCCGCCGACCCACGCGTATTTATCACATTCAGCCGTATGAATGTGCAAGTCATATTTATACATAATTAAAATTCCCTTTCGCATAAAAGCAAAGAATTTGTGTATACATGCTTTGGTGTATTATATGGTTGTGTTAAATTGGGAACAAAATTAGCCTCCCTTGCCCTAAAGGGAGGGGGACCGCAAAGGCTACCTTGCCTAAAGGGAGCTGGCAAAACCATAGGTTTTGACTGAGGGATACTTAGCGGTGGAGGGATTCCTTAACAAACAAATCAATATATTCGCATACACCTCTAAAATTTTTATTAACCTCATTGTTTGCTATACGAATTACTGTTAAGTTTCTGTTTTCTATTATCTCTGTTCCGATTTTGTCTTTTAGCAATCCTTTTTCCTCATAATGTTGTGAACCGTCAAGCTCAATTATAAGCCGTGCTTCGTGACAATAAAAATCAACAATATAATTATCTATAACTTTTTGCCGCAAAAATCTTATTGGATATGTACGCAAGAAATCGTACCACAAATGTCGTTCTTCTTTGGTCATATTTTTTCGTAGTGTTTTTGCGTTATCCGTTAGTTTAGGATTGTGTTTTCGTTCCGTATTATATCCCTCCGTCTTTGCCTACGGCAAATCCACCTCCCTTTAGGCAAGGGAGGCTCTCTTTCAACTTGTGGAAGTCATTTCCACAAGTTGAAAATTCCGCATAACAACAAGCATTTTCTTTAATTTAATATAACATTTTTTATCGATATTTTCAAGTTATATATGATAATAGAGTTCTCTCAAAATTGCGAGATAACTCTATTTTTGATGGTATGACAAAAATCATACTGGTACTTTAAAAATTATACCACAAGAAAGGTAGTTAAAAACTTTGTTTTTAAGCGGTAAAATCGCCAAAAGTATGATGGTTATTCCTGCCTTGCCTAATTAACAATGAAATATACAGAATATCAAGAAACAGGATAAGTACTATTTATAAATAATATTTCCTTGGCACTCAACATCGCCTTCTATTTTTTTACATTCGATATTACCGCCACAATTAATATCGCCTTTAATACTAACTCCACAACCTACATTGTTACCACAATTTATAGCGCCATTTATACTTTGGCCGCAGGCTACACTATTACCACATTGGACACCACCACTAATAGATTTACCGCAGCTTATACTGCCATTTGCATTTGCGCTGCCATTAATATCACCCTGACATTCAATGTCGCCTTCACATTTTTTCACATCTCCGTTTATTTGATTGCATTCAATTTTACCATGACTTATAACATCACCATTAATACTTGAATCACAGCAAACATTCCCAAAGACTTCAACCCTAAAATACTGACGTGTAGTTTCGTTGCAGTTTTTAGGGAAAGTTATATCTATTGTTTTATCCAAGTCATCAACTAAGATAACTTTCTTACCTCTGGCCACTACAACACGGAATATATCATCATCACGCAGAGGAAACTGTCCACAAACATCATTAACAAACGGTTCTCTACCAAACAGCTCGTCAATACTAACATCAAATATATCAGCAAGCTTTGGTATCAAACTAATATCCGGACAACACTGTGCTGACTCCCATTTAGATACCGACTGATTAGTTACACCTAATTTGCCGGCAAGTTCCTCTTGCGTTAAGCCTTGCTTTTTTCTATAAAAACAAATAGTATCATTGAGTTTTAAATTATCCATAAGTACACTCCTTTATATTTCTTGTAGCTACATTTACATTTTAAGGGTTACGAGGTTGCAAATCAATAACGCAGTTATTGGAATTTTCCAACTTAAAGTTGGATTGAATTTTAGTTTTATGCCGCCCATTTCATATGGGCGTCTAATTATTAAAATTTATCTTTCTTAATATCTGATAGTATTTTCTCAATCCTTGTACGAAGTTCAGGAAAACGCTTGTC
>JAZNUF010000107.1:0-10020 GCA_045592185.1 Candidatus Flemingiibacterium sp. | reverse complement strand
CAGGACGGTCTTTTGGTGGTTCGTAATCGCTGTATGTCCCAACGCCCGGTGCAGACTTAGGAATACTACTTTTAGGTAATATAATTTCAAAAATTGCTCCGCATAAATCCATAATCGAAAATGGACGTATAATGTAGCTGTTGTCGGTCATTCTGCAAACCTCTCTCAAAACGTCCTCATAGCTCCTCTCGCCTACGAACAAAATGGGCGATTTTGGCGTATTATCGCGGATAGCTCTACGATTTTCAATGTACGCAAGCTGCATTGCCTCAGCACTTCCCAAAGCAGTTTCGCAAAGGATGAGCGAATAGGCTCTGTCACAAATCAGCCTCTCCGCTTCGGAAATTTCTCCCGACTCGTCAATCACCGCAAAGCCTATACGTTCAAGCAGCCCACGAATTTCATGACGTCTTTCCAAATCCGTTCCGCAAATCAAAATCCGACTTTGTTTTTCCATAATCATTACAATCTCCTCAAATTATTATATTTCTGCCACTTTAGGGCTGATTTGTATTTGCATATATATTTTACCATATTATTACAAAAATTGCAAGCTTTTTCCAAAAAATGTTATTCCAAATTTTGACAATAGATTTTATGCAATATCGCTAAATTTCCCTCGAATAATGTCGAATTTAACCGATTCATTCAAATAATATCCGAAAAAACCACTGTATTAATTAAAAATCGGCGTACGGTGTAAAATACTGCACCATTCCGCCGATAAAAATATTTTCTTAGCTTTAATCACGCTCAGAGGAAATCAAGTTAGCCACAATGGCAATAAATTCCGCATCCGTAGGCCGTCCGCTGCTGAATCTTACTGTTTGACCGAAAATTTCACGTTGTCTTTCAAAGTTTCCTCTTTCCCAAGCCTTGGCGATTGCATTTCGAATTGCCCTTTCAACACACGCTACGTTGGTTTCATACCTGGCGGCTACTTTCGGAAAAACGCCCTTCATAACCGAGTACGCCATATCCGGCTCATCCATTACGATTTTTATAGCCATTTCAAGATACTTGTAGCCTTTAAGGTGAGCAGCTACAGAAAGGTAGTCGAGTACCGTCCTTATCTTTTCTTCGGGAGTAGATCTGCGTTCACGGTATATATTGCTGTCGTACATGAAACCCTCCTACTTAAACTTTATTGAGCCGGCAGTGTAAAAAATATACAGAAAGGGACAATCATTCTCTGCCCTTTCGTATGATTTGCAGATTGATTTGCATAAAAAAATGTGATATAATTGTAATGTAAAATACAGAGTAGACCTTGATGCGTAAAGTGTTCCACGGACGGGGAGTTGCCGTGGGAACGAAAGACAGCCGGTGTCGGTATGTCTGCGGTATCACGGTCGCATCCCGCTGTTGCATAATGGGATATTCTCCTATATGCGGCAAGTACGGAATGACTGTCGATAGGAGGATTTTTTATTTATGAAAGATTTAAGCAAGCAACCGATTTACAAAACTCCGTTCTCTCTCGCCTATTGGCGTGATGCCGCATCCCAGCTTGGGGATGTGCGGATTTTATGTATCACTGCCATCTTAATAGCGGTCAGAGTAGCACTAAAGCTTGCTCAGTTCCCCGTGGGGCCTAATCTTAATGTGCAAATCGGATTTTTAATAAACGCTCTCGGTGCATCTATATTCGGTCCGGTGGTTGCGATTATTGCCGCCGTGATAAGCGATGTTCTCGGCACGGTTATTTTCCCGAGCAACGGGCCGTTTTATGCGCCGTTTATGTTGGTCGAGGTGGCAGGCTCCCTTATTTTCGCCCTTTGGCTGTGGCGGGCAAAGCTATCGGCCACACGAATTATTCTTTCCCGTTTTTCGGTTGTTACCGTGTGTAATTTAATTATGAATCCAATCATAATGATACGGTACTACGAATGGCTGAATAATGGAAAAACTTACGCTTTTATCACCGTGCCGCGAGTTATGAAAAATATAGCTTTATTCCCCGTTGAAGCTTTTCTGCTGGTACTTTTCATGGGCGCAGTCATTCCAATATTGGTACGGCTGCATATAGTTCCCAAAACACAGGCAAAGCCCGTAATGACAAAAAAACATTACCTGCTGCTGGGTATACTTTTCTTAATATCCATTGCTATTGTATCAGCATATTATTTTTTGTATCTTCCAAACAAATAATATTGATATCACCCCAGAGCTTACGCTCTGAGGTGATCTTTTTTATTATTGTTACTTTTGCTTCGGATGAGGTCCGCTGTGCTTGCTCGGAACAATACCGCGGGCAGAGGTTGCTCCATCGGGAACAATATCTCCAGCTTTGGTAAGGGCAATTTTTGATGCAAGGGGACCCACGAGCTCCAGAATTAGCACCGAAAACAGAACGATATTCCGAATTAAGGAAGCACCGCTGAGATCACCCACCTGTGTGGACATACCGAGAGCTACGCCCGCCTGGGGAAGCAAGGTAATACCGAGATATTTACACACCTTGGAATCGCAGCCCATCAGCTTTGCACTGCTGTAAGCACCAAAATATTTTCCAATAGCGCGGAAAACAAGAAACGTCACACCGATTAGTATAACCGTTCCACTTCTGAATACGGATATATCAAGTTCTGCGCCCGAAAGGACAAAGAAAATTATAAACAAAGGTGTAGTCCATCCGTCCACTCTCTCCATAAGCTCTTCGGAATAATCGCAAAGATTGCAGAAAACCGTTCCGAGCATCATGCAGGTAAGAAGTGACGAGAAATGAACCTCAATCTGACCAATGCTGAATTTGCACATTGTAATGGCGATAGTCAAAAAGACAAACGCAATACATATGGACATACGCTTTGAACGGGAATGGAAGAAGCGTTCAATAAATGTAAGTACAGCTCCCATAACAGACCCAAGCAGTAAGGAAGCAACAATCTCAATAATGGGATTGATTACAATGGAAATCAAATCAACCCTTCCCTGCTCAATGGCTCTTGCCACGCCAACAGAAATAGCGAACACCACAAGTCCCACAGCATCGTCAATAGCAACGATGGGAAGAAGCAAGTCAGTAAGCGCGCCCTTCGCTTTATACTGCCTTACGACCATCAAGGTTGCGGCGGGCGCCGTTGCGGTAGCAATCGCACCGAGAATAATCGCCGTAGGAACGGTAATGATGTCAGGCATTATGAAATGCAGGACAACCAACGCAATATCCACTACCACGGCTGCAACTACCGCCTGAAAAATTCCGATAATACCAGCCGCTTTACCGATTTTCTTTAGCTGTGCCAATCGGAACTCATTTCCGATGGAAAAGGCGATAAAACCGAGGGCCGCCGTAGACATTATTGAAAAAGCTTCGACATTTTCCGTAGATGCAAAGCCGATTCCGTCTATTCCAATAGCACCAAGGCAGAAAGGACCTATTAAAATTCCCGCCACAAGATACGCGGTAACCGCAGGAAGTGAAACCCGTTTTGCAAGCCTTGACAGTAAAAGCCCTGCCAGCATTGCAACGGACAAAGACAAAAGTATATTAAGTGAACTCATAACCTATGCTTCCGTAAATATGTATTTATTGCGTATCAACGCAACATATAATATGGTAGCTCTAAATGGGATTTTTGTCAATAGTGATAATAGACAAAATATTTTTACCATGCAGACTTTTTATTAGCACTGCCTAGTCAAAAAGCGGCGTGGATAAATATCTTTCCCCCGTATCCGGCAAAAGGACTGCTATTATCTTTCCCTCGTTTTCGGGGCATTTTGCAAGTGTGAGTGCTCCGTGAAGTGCCGCACCCGATGAAATTCCCACAAGAATACCCTCACATCGAGCAAGCTCTCTTGCCGCCCTATAGGCGTCCTCTTCCCTGACGGTTATAATCTTGTCACAGACCTCACCTTGGAAATTTTCGGGGATAAAATTCGCTCCGATTCCCATGAGTCCGTGTCCTCCGCTTCGTCCCTCGGAAATCAGCGGTGACGCCGCAGGCTCAATACCTACCACCTGAATTTTAGGATTTTTTTCTTTGAGATACCGTCCGACTCCGCTGAGGGTGCCGCCTGTACCGATTCCGGCCACAAATATGTCAATCTTACCATTGGTATCATTCCAAATTTCCGGTGCAGTAGTATCATAATGTGCTCGGGGATTTGAAGGGTTTTCAAACTGTCCTGCTATAATACTGCCGGGGATTTCGAAGGCAAGCTCTTTAGCCTTTTCGATGGCTCCCGCCATCCCCTTCGCCCCCTCTGTAAGGATAAGCTCTGCGCCATATGCCGAAAGGAGCTTCCTGCGCTCTATACTCATAGTATCGGGCATTGTCAGAATCACCCTGTACCCTCTTGCCGCCGCCACGGCTGCAAGTCCGATACCCGTGTTTCCGCTGGTAGGCTCAATCACCGTTCCGCCCGGCTTTAATCTGCCGCTTTTCTCTGCGTCCTCAAGCATAGCCAGCGCCGCCCTATCCTTAGCGCTGCCGGTTGGATTAAAAGCTTCAATCTTCGCGATAATTCTTGCGCCTGCGGAATTTTGCTTCGTATATCTTGAAATTTCAAGCATGGGCGTTCTGCCCACAAGCTCTGTTATGGATTTATAGATTTTCATTTTATTTCATTCGACCTTTCAGACCTATTGATTTTGCCTATACTTTGCTAGTAAAATTATATCATTTCGAGAGGGCAATGTCAAGCAGAAAAAGATTTTTCGACAAAATTCGAGCAGTTGCTGTATATCCAATACAATATTGATGCAAAATGTTCGGGACTAATTACCGTTGAACTTATACGTTAAATATGGTATAATTATGCAGATAACCCCGCCTATCGGGAAATCAACAAATTTTAAAGGAGCTCCCCATGTGTCCCCGAACAATAAAGCCCACCAAGCTCACCGAATATGACAGCGATGAGCTTACTTCAAAAATTAACTTATTTATGTATGAAATAAAAATGCCGCCAAATATCAAAGGGCATAAATACCTTTTAAGTGCCATTAAAACGGTTTATCTTGAACCAAGTTCCATAAACAATGTGTTAAACGGGCTGTATTTGAAAATTGCCCGGGAGTATAACACCTCCGTGTCCTGCGTTGAAAAGGATATCAGGACAGCTATTGGTATCGTGTGGAAATACGAGGATACAAAAAAGCTGGACAGTTACTTGGAACGCTCTCTTCACAGCCGTGAAACAAAGCCCTCTCCGAAAGAATTTATCGCTTTGGTAGCTGATAAGCTGCGCCGCAATCTCATATACTCTTGACAATAATATACACTGCCGAAAAGGGACGACATTTTTATGAATGATATCTCACCTTCCGTAAAGAATGACGACATACTGCTTAACACCATATACGATATGAAAATCACCAAAACTCTATTGCGGCTGGGAATCCATGCTAATTGCAGCGGTTACAAATATCTGCGCGACTCCATAATGCTCGCTTGCTTATCACCGAATGTGACCGGATACGTGACAAAAACCTTATATCCAACACTCGGAAAAATTCACAAGGTAAATACCGAAATCATCGCAAGAACCTGCCTTCGTGCCATAAATACCGCATACACCGGGAAAAACAATGCCGCTATTATTAAATATTTCAGCAGCAAAGGAATAACTCGCAAACCTACTTGCGGAGAATTTATATCAAAAATAGCAGAAACGGTACGGTTGGAAGCGGCAGTATATGAAAGCGAGAATATTAAATAGCAACTGACTAATTGCCGTATGTTTGTAAAAAAGATATACCTTAGGCAAATCGTGTACATTTGCTGATTTTTAATGTAAATTTGCATAATTCAAAAAAATATCTATAATAGGTCTTGCTTTTTTCATCTTTTTTGGTATATAATATATGTATAAGCTTTGAAAATTCCTATAATGGGAAAAATCTCCAAAGTTATTCCACTTTTATGCAGGAGGAAACCCAATGAGTATACCACATTCTCGCAAAAAAGGCAACCAGCCGGAGATTGGCGGAATAGCCGCAGACCTTCACGAAATAATCACGGCTCAACGGGAATTTTATGCCACCGGTAAAACCCGTGACATTTCTTTCCGCCGCCAGCTTCTTATAAATCTTAAAATCATGATTCGTGACAACGAGGGACTCATTCTTGAGGCTCTCAGAGCTGACCTTGGCAAATCTCACGGCGAGGGATATATCACGGAAATCGGTATGGTCGAGCAGGAAATTAATCATGCCCTCAGATATTTAAGAGCATGGAATTCCCCGAAACCCGTTCCCACCCCATTTTATCTGCTCCCTGCCTCAAGCAAAAAGCTTCGTCATCCCCGTGGTCTTGTGATGATTTTCTCCCCATGGAACTATCCTTTCCAGCTTTCGATGCTGCCATTAATCTCATCAATCGCCGCAGGTAACTGTACGATTCTAAAGCTTTCCGAGCATTCTCCAAACACAAGCCGATTGCTCCGTGAGCTTATTGACAGATACTTCGACAGAGAGTATATCGCCGCTTACATGGACAGCTTTGAGGCGATAAAGGCAATACGTCAAGAGCCTTTCGGTCTTATATTCTATACCGGCGGCTCGGCGGTAGCAAGAATCGTATCAAAGGCTGCAGCTGCACAGCTCACTCCCGTAGTGCTGGAGCTCGGCGGAAAAAGCCCCTGCATCGTTGATAAAACCGCAAATCTGCGCCTTGCGGCGCGCCGTATTGTAGCGGGTAAGCTTATTAACGCAGGCCAGACCTATGTTGCACCCGACTATTTATTCGTTGAAAGCTCCGTCAAAGACGAGCTTATGGAATATATTCGAGAATATTACGACAAATTCTATCCCGAAAGACTCTGCGAAAACAGCTTTTATCCGAAGATAGTAAATCGGATGCATTTCGACAGAATCAAAAATTATCTCACTGACGGCAGTATTATAATGGGCGGCGAGGTAAGCGAAGAAACCGGCAGAATTTCCCTCACTCTAATGGAAAATATCGACAAGGACAGTAAGCTTCTCAGTGAAGAAATCTTCGGTCCTATACTTCCGGTCTTTGAATTTAACGAAATCGGAGCCGTCATAAATACCCTGCGCAAACGTCCGAAGCCCTTGGCTCTTTACTTGTTCACCAGAAGCAAAAAAATCAGAAATGCTGTTCTTGGCAATCTTGATTTCGGCTGTGGATGCGTAAACGACACCCTCATGCAGGCTGCAAACCCACATCTTCCCTTCGGCGGAGTAGGTGAAAGCGGTGTTGGACGCTGCCACGGGAAAGCAGGCTTTGACACCTTCAGCGCGGAATCCTCGATTCTGAAGGCTTCCTCCACTTTCGATTTCAACAAATTCCGATATCCTCCCTTTGGGGATTTTTATGCAATTCCCAAATTGATAATGCGATATTTCACTTGATTATTGCATTAAAGAGAAAAGTGTGATACAATAGATGTATCCGGTTTGGGAATAAATCCAGACGAGCAATACTAATTTCAACGTAAAGGACTTACACTATGATAAGTATAGCAATACTCGGCTTCGGCGTTGTGGGAAGCGGTACCGCCGAGGTTCTTACACAAAATGCAAAATTGATTTCCGAAAGAGTGGGCCAGGATATTAATATTAAGTATATCCTTGACCTACGGGATTTCCCCGACAGCCCCTTTGCCGATAAGATCGTGCATGACATAGATATCATCTTAAAGGATCCCGAGGTTAAAATCTGTGCGGAGCTTATGGGCGGCTCTCACCCGGCGTTTGAGTTTTCTGTCGCCGCACTGAAAGCAGGAAAAAGCGTAGTTACTTCAAACAAAGAGGTTGTGGCAAACTTCGGTCCGGAGCTTTTAAAAACCGCAGCCGAAAATGGCGTACGTTACCTCTTTGAAGCCAGTGTTGGAGGAGGAATCCCTGTAATTCACTCCATCGCATCCTGCCTTACCGCCAACGACATTTCAGAAGTGGACGGTATTCTCAACGGCACTACCAACTACATCCTTACCCAAATGATAACCGAAGGCAAGGATTTCGCCACAGCTCTTGCGGAAGCTCAGGAAAAAGGCTACGCTGAGCGTGATCCTTCCGCCGATATTGACGGCATCGACACCTGCCGCAAGATTTCCATTTTGTCTGCCATCGCTTTTGGCAAGCTCATTCCTCCAAGCAAAGTTTCCACCGAGGGCATCCGCGGTGTTAGCTTGAAGGATGTGGAAAATGCCGCAAAATTCGGTGCTTCCGTAAAGCTTATCGGAAAAGCAGTTAACGTGGATGGCAAAATCAGCGCTTGCGTTGCTCCTATGTTTGTAAAAAACTCTTCCCCTCTCGCTAATATAAATGATGTTTACAACGGCGTTCTCGTAAACGGAAACGCCATTGGCGATGTGATGTTCTACGGCAGAGGCGCGGGTAAGCTTCCTACCGCCAGCGCGGTGGTATCCGACATTATAGAGATTGCCGCCTACCTTGACCATCCCAATACTGTCAATGTGTGGGAGCGACTTCCCGATGAGGAAATTCTGAGTTCAGATAAAATCAAGTCACGTTGGTATCTGCGCTTTGACAAAAAGCCGAACCATTGTTTATGTATGCTTGACGCGGAGGTTCTTGAGGACAGCGAAGATTGCTATGCAGTAATTACAGGCGAGGCTTCACTCCTTGAAATAAAAATTACCGTCAGCGAGAATTTCACCGCTATGCGTATACTCTAATATATAAAACGCGCTCATGGCACTTCGTTGTCATGGGTGCTTTTTGATATAAGTTCCCCTTGACTTTTAATCTTCCCCATGCTATAATTATACAGTATCTGTTACGGTTTTTTCAAAACCTCTCTCGATTCACAAAAAAGGAAGCTTTTGCCTTGCGAAAGTTATGGTCATAAAAATGAAAACAAATCGAATCCCCTATGTTTCCCTTTTCTTCGCCAACGGACTTGTTTACGGACTCAATGCCCTTTACTACTGCTTTATTCAGATATACCTGCAAAAGCATCACTCCGAGGAAGCCGCCGGAATACTTCTTTCCATCGGCCCTGCCGTGCTGATTTTTGCACCGGTTATTTGGGGTATGCTGGCAGATAAGGCAAAAAGCAAGAACTCGGTGCTGTCTCTTGCCGTCATTGGTGCGGCAGTTTTTTACTTCGCACTGATGTTCAATCAAAGCTTTATCTATCTTGCAATAATGCTTGCGGCTTGTATGTTCTTTATGTCCCCCTTCGGAAGTCTTGTGGATATAATCACCCTCGAATATATCTCCGACACCAATCGCCAATACGGACCGATTCGAATTATGGGAACCATCATGTACGGGCTTGTTCCCTTAATTCTTACAAGGTTTACCGACAGCAATATCAACATAATATTTTACGCCTATATCTGCATGGCTGTACCCACGGTCATTTCAATTATTCTTTCCCCGAAGGTTGCCGGACACAGCGCAGGAAAAAAACGGCTGAATATCGCGCCGCTGTTTCGTGATTATAAACTCCTCGTACTATTTCTTTTCGCGGCAATCGCCCATTTTTCATGGGCGTATTACCTCAATTTCTTCCCCGCTCATCTTACAGATACCCTAAACCAATCTCAGCAAATATGGGGAATCAACACGTTTTTAACCGTCCTGGGGGAAATTCCTTTCTTCCTTGCCTTTAACAAGTTATTTGAAAAATTATCCATCAAGTACCTGCTGCTTTTCAGTATAGTGAGTACAATCATAAGATATTTCTGCTTGGCGCTTATAACGAATGTTCCTGCCTTGCTTATTGTGGGCTGTATAACCGGTGTTGCGGTTACAATTTTCACTTATTGCGCTTCCTATTACATAGGCAAATATGTATCTCCTGACGTAAAAGCATCGGCAAATTCACTCCTTTATGCTCTGGGTAACGGTATCCCAAAAGTGCTCGCCGGTGCACTGGGCGGTTTCATGACCGCTTCTCTCGGCTATACAAGCTCTATGCTGATATGTATGGCATTAAACGTGGTTGCGCTTGTGGTTTTCTTCTTTACCTTTGCAAAATACAAGCTTTCCCCCATCGGCTTTGAATCTGAAAAATAATTCTCACAAAAAAAGCGATTCCGCAAATTTTGAACTGCCCCAAATTGTGCGGACAG
>JAZNUF010000106.1:0-7419 GCA_045592185.1 Candidatus Flemingiibacterium sp. | reverse complement strand
ACAAACTGTGCCGTTCTCGGTGTTACCATCAATAATATGACCGATAGCTACGATTTCATTGAATCTATGGTCAGCTCCCTTGGCTGCGGCCTCGGATTCCTTCTTGCCATGGTCCTGTTCTGCGGAATTCGTTCAAGAATTGATGAAATCAATATTCCAAAATCTCTCAGAGGGCTTCCGGTAACGCTTATTGCAGCGTCTTTTGTTTCGATGGCTTTCTTCGGCTTTGCCGGAATCATCGACAGTCTGTTTGCATAAGGAGGTCGTTATGAACCCTATTCTATCTGCATTTCTTGTAGTGGGAGGCTTGGGACTCGTTTTGTCCTTGCTTCTCGTTACCGCTTCCTTCTTCTTTCGTGTTGAGGAGGAGGAGCAAATAAAGCTCATCAGGGCGTGTCTGCCCGGTGCTAACTGCGGTGCCTGCGGTTACAGCGGATGTGACAGCTACGCAAAAGCCATCGCCCAAGGTGAATGTGCCCCCGACCTTTGTATTCCCGGCTCGGTAAGCGTAGCAAATGAGCTTTCAAAGATTCTCGGAATCACGGTTTCTGCCGAAGAGCCTAAAGCAGCTTTCGTAAAATGTGACGGGAACTGCGCCAACACAACCAAAAAAGCTATGTACAACGGCATATCTTCTTGCAAAGCGGCAACGCAAATTTACGGCGGCCCGAACTCCTGCCTTTATGGATGTCTTGGCTACGGCGACTGTGCAAGTGTCTGCCCCTCCGATGCTATCTGCATAAAGGACGGCATTGCCCATATAGACCCCAAGGCGTGTATTGGCTGCGGTATGTGCGTTGACACTTGCCCTAAAAATATTATTCTTCTCTATCCTCGCGACAGCGTTGTAGCCGTAATGTGCAGTTCTCACGACAAAGGTGCGGTGGCAAAAAGCAACTGCTCCAACGCCTGCATCGGTTGTAAAAAATGCGAAAAAACCTGTCCCGAAGGTGCTATAACCGTAAATAACAACTTGGCAGCCATTGATTACGAAAAGTGTACCAAGTGCGGAAAATGTCACGAAGTCTGCCCCACAAACTGCATAAAATCCATAGATTTTACGGCGGCGACTATAAAGAGATGAATAAGTTCCGGCTAAAAAATGATATACTACTTATTGCTGCACTGCTTATCCTTGCGGCGGTAGGTCTTGTATGTTTCTTTGCTTTTGGCAAAACGGGTAACTACGCAGTTGTCACCGTTGATGGCAATGAGATAAGTAGGTATTCCCTTATTACCGACTTAAAAACCGATATTATTTCCCCCGATGGCGGAATAAATACCCTTATCATAGAAAAAGGCGAAGCATATATACAAAGCGCCGATTGTCCGGATAAAATCTGTGTATCACACAGAAAAATATCCCGCGAGGGAGAAACTATTGTCTGCCTTCCTCACAAGCTGGTTGTTTCAATAGAGCTCGAATCTTAAAAAGCGATACACCAAATCATCCTTTGGAGAAACTTAAATGCAACAAACAAGAAAAATCGCGCAGCTGGGACTTCTCACGGCTCTTGCTATGATTTTGTCCTATGTTGAGCTGCTTTTACCTCCGCTTTTTGCGGCTGTACCGGGAATAAAAATCGGGCTTCCAAACATTATTGTGATTTATGTTTTGTATCGTTTTGGACTAAAATGGACACTTGGAGTTTCCCTTACCCGCGTTGTTTTAGTCGCTGCCCTTTTCGGGAATGCCGTCACGCTCATGTACAGTTTAAGCGGCGCGATTTTGAGCATTTTTATTATGTATTTTCTAAAGAGAATTAATATTTTTTCTCACATAGGTGTAAGTGTTGCGGGAGGGGTTACCCATAATCTTGGTCAAATTATTGTGGCGATGATTGTTTTGGGAACTGCCGAAATCGGTTATTACATGGCAGTATTAACCGCAACCGGAACCCTTTCCGGAATCCTTGTGGGACTTTTGGGCGCGTATCTTTTAAGGCGAACCGAAAAAGAGAAAAAAAGCCCCGCCAAGGACTAACAGTACCTCTGCCCATTAAAGAGCTTATAAAAAATTTTTATATAAAGGAGAAACCATGAAAAAATTTCTTAGTATCATGCTCGTAGCTTTAATCGTAGCTACCTGCGCTTCCCTTACCTCCTGCGGCAAAAATGCAGAAACTTTAAAATTCGGATTAGGCGTATATTCCACCTACGGCACCGTCAGAGATGCAGACGGAGAAATGGACGGTTCCGGTCAAGTTGTTACCACTGCTGTCGCACTGCTTCTTGACGGCAATGGAAAAATCGTCAAATGTGCCATTGACACCGCAGATAACACAATTAATTTTACTTCATCGGGAGCTTCTGTCCCTGCCTCTGAGTTTAAAACCAAGGGGGAAATGGGTGACAATTACGGCATGGTTGCATACGGAGGAGCAACATTAGAGTGGTATGAGCAAGCAGCGGCATTCTGTAAGGTAGCCGAGGGAAAAACCATTGACCAGGTAAAAGCTTTATTGGTTGACGGCTATAATGGCAACGATGAAGTTATTGCCGCAGGCTGTACTATAGGTATTGCCGATTTCGTGTATGCCGTAGAAAAGGCGGCAGGAAATGCTGCAGATTCCTCTGCCACATCCGCTGATACTCTTTCCGTAAGCTTCGTTTCAGCTCAGGATAAAGCCAAAGACGCCTCTGAAGACGGCGATGGCTCTTGCGAGGTTGTTATGACCATTTGCGCCGCCGCAACAAACGGTGACGGCAAAATTTCGGCAATTAAGACTGACAGTGTTTCTGCCTCCTTCAGCTTCTCCGCAGATGGAGCTTCCACCACTGACACAACTGCTGCCCTCTCCACCAAAAGAGAGCTTGGCACCGACTACAACATGGCAAAGTACGGTGCTGACCTTAACGGTGACGGTATTGTAAAGGAATGGTTTGAGCAGGCGGATGCCTTTGATGCCGCTTGCCTCGGAAAGAACGCTGATGAGATAGCAGCTCTTGCAGTGGACGGCTACGGTGTAGAATCCCTGCAGTCTGCAGGCTGTACAATCGGCGTTTCCGATATGGTTGCCGGCGCGGTAAAGGCTGCGAAGTAATTTAAAGCTAATAGGGTGCCTGCAGATAGGCACCCTATTTATTATGGGAGCTGTCATGAAAAGAGTAATTTTAGCTTTTATAACCGTGTCGCTTTTTTTGTCCCTTTTCGGGTGCGGCACTAACGAGAAGAAAAAATTCACCGAATACTATTTCGATTGGTTCGATACGGCAACTATTGTTACCGGATATGAATATTCCGAGGAGGATTTTAACGAGGTTACATCCGAAATCGAAAAGATTTTTTCAAGATATCATAGGCTTTACAATATTTACAATAAATACGATGATGTTAATAATCTCGCTACCGTAAATACAAAAACTGCCGGAAGCCACAGCGTAGTGCCGGTAGATGAAGAAATAATCGACCTCATAGATTTTTCATACGAGATGTATCATTTGACGGGCGGCAAATTCAATATAGCCATGGGTAGTGTGTTATCACTGTGGCACACCTATCGGGAGTTTGGGCTAGATAATCCTGCAGATGCCGAGCTTCCACCTATGGACAAGCTTATCACCGCATCTCAGCATATGTCCATTGATGACATTGTCATAGACAGGGACGAAAAAACCGTATATCTTAAAGACGAAAATATGAGCCTGGATGTGGGAGCCGTAGCAAAAGGCTATGCCTGCGAGCAGGCGGCAAAGCGGCTTGAAGCTATGGGAATTTCCGAATACATCATCAATGCAGGGGGAAATATTCGCTGTATCGGTTCAAAACCCAATGGTGACAAATGGTTGGTTGGACTTGAAAATCCTGACCTCAATGATACGGACAACCCCTACATTGCCTATTTGAAGCTTGACAGTCAGGCACTTGTAACCAGCGGAAGCTACCAAAGATTTTATGTGGTAAACGGCAAAAATTATCATCACATTATAGACCCCGAAACCCTTATGCCCTCAGAGCGTTATCTTTCGGTTTCGGTTATTTGCCACGATTCGGGGATGGGCGATGCCCTATCCACTGCCCTTTTTAATATGGAATACGCGGAGGGACGCGCCCTTATAAGCTCCCTTGAGGATGTGGAAGCCCTGTGGGTCCTTCCCGATGGAGAGATAATGTATTCGGAAAATTTCGCAAATTTCATGTCCTAATCTCTAAAGTACTCAGAAAATTACAAAAAGCTATTGACAAATGAGCACCTTTGTGATATCATATTAACGTACTAAAATATCACTCGTTAATATGAGTATAAACAAAAGGAGATATTGACATGAAAAAGATTTTTGCATTTCTTTTGGTAGCTGTAATGGCAGTTACACTTTTAGCGTCCTGCGCACAGGAGCAGAAGATGGTTGTAGTTGGTTATACAGATTACGCTCCCATGAACTTTACAGATGAAAACGGCACCTTGGTTGGCTTTGATACAGACCTTGCCAAGGCGGTATTTGAGAAGCTCGGCTACACAGTAACATTCAAAGAAATCGTATGGGGACAGAGATATACTGAGCTTGAATCCGGCACAATCGATTGCATCTGGAACGCCTTCACCGCAAATACAGCTGACGATGACGGTGTTGCAAGAAGTGAAAAGGTAGATTTCTCTTATAACTATATGGGCAACAAGCAGGTGGTTGTTGCTTCTGCCGATTTGGCAGCTGAAGCTACCGATACAACATCCTTCGCAGGTAAAGTCGGCGGCGTTGAAAACAGCTCCGCAGGCGATACATACCTCTCCACTTTTGACGGTGCTATAAAGAAAGGACTTGATTCTCAGCTTGATGCCCTTCGCGAGCTTGTTCTCGGCACTGTTGATTTCGTAGTCCTTGACGACCAGCTTGCAAAGGCATATGTAGGCAAAGGCGATTATGCAGACCTCGTAATCGTTGAAGGTATCGAAAGCGATGCTGAGTACTATGCAATCGGCTTCAAGAAAGGCAGCGAGCTTACCGCTAATGTAAATAAGGCTCTTGAAGAGCTTGCGGCAGACGGAACTATTGCAAAGATTGCTGAAACCTACGGTGTTTCAAATACAGCCATCACCGATTTTTCCGACCAGAAATAATTATAAAATTATAAAACATCGGCAAGGTTGAAAACTTTGTTTTCAACCTTGCATTTGTCTACGCAGAAAGGGATTTCGCATCATGAACTTTTTGGAAATCACATTGGAGCTGTTAAGGGGCTTTGGGATAACCTGCCTTTTGTTCCTTTTGACACTTATATTCTCCATTCCCCTCGGCTTAGGACTTTCCTTTTGCACTATGAGCAGCTTCAAGCCCCTTAAGGCTGTGAGCAAAATATTTGTTTGGATTATTCGCGGAATACCGCTTATGCTTTTCATCTTTATGATTTATTACCTCCCCGGACTTCTGGGCGGCGGCGCAATTAATATTTTCGATTATTTGGACCGTCAATTTACCATTATGGCAAACAGCTCTGAGCTTCTCTACTACGGACGCTTCGTAGCTGTACTGATTGCCTTTGTTATCAACTACGCCTGCTACTTTTCTGAAATATTCCGCGGCGGCATCGAAAGCATATCCCGCGGTCAGTATGAAGCGGGACAAGTCCTAGGTTTAACTAAGGGACAAACTTTCAGAAAGGTAATACTGAAACAGGTAGTCAAACGCATACTTCCTCCAATGTCCAATGAAATTATCACCCTCATAAAGGATACGGCTCTTGCCAACGCCATTGCTATCCCCGAGCTTATAAAGCGTGCACAGCTCATGGCCTCATCGGAGGCGCTCACCTGGCCAATTTTCTATACAGGTGCTTTTTACCTTTTATTTGTGGGAGGACTTACCTTACTCCTGGGTAAAGCGGAAAAAAAGCTTTCCTACTTTAAGGCATAAGGAGGAGCATTATGTTTTTGGAAATAAAAAATCTGACAAAAAGCTTTGGCGATACAAAGGTTTTGCAAGGGATCAACTTCAGCCTTGAAAAGGGACAAGTTCTTTCCATTATCGGTTCATCGGGAAGCGGAAAAACCACCCTGCTCCGCTGTATCAATGCCCTTGAGGAAGCGGACGGTGGTGAAATCTATGTGAACGGGGATAAGATTTTTGATGCGGCGGAAATAAGCCGTAAAAGAAAGCGCAAAAATATTTTGAATTTTGGATTTGTGTTTCAATCCTTTAATCTGTTCCCGCAGTATACAGCACTGGAAAATATTCTTTTAGCTCCTTCCTTACAAATTCGTGAAAAATGTAAGAAAGAGAAGCTGTCAAAAGCCGTACGGAATGAAATGCTTAACAAGGCGGAAACTAACGCCCTGATGCTTCTTGAAAAAGTGGGGCTTTCCGAGAAACGTGACTTTTATCCATGTCAGTTATCCGGCGGTCAGCAGCAACGTGTATCCATTGCACGTGCCCTCGCACTGAACCCGGATGTTCTCTGCTTTGACGAACCCACTTCAGCCCTTGACCCGGAAATCACCGGCGAGGTGCTGAAAATAATCAAGGAGCTGGCCGCAGAAGATATGACAATGATTATAGTCACACATGAAATGGCCTTTGCGCGAGATGTTTCTGACAAGGTCATTTTTATGGATAACGGTGTAATCGCCGAAGAGGGCAGCTCTTCTGAGATTTTTGCCTCAAGCAAAAATCCGCGCCTACAAGCGTTTTTACATTCTTTTTATGAAAATGTATAAAATAAAGTATAAATAATAAAAAATTCATAACTCCGTCATCGCCAAAATAGTGCGAAGACGGAGTTATTTGCCATTCATAATCGTAAAACTATCGGTGATAATAATAACAGAGTCGGGGCGAAAACGTCAAGGCTCAATTAAACAGAGCCGTTTCCCCGACATTTTGTCCGGTGCGAATCGGTTCGATAATATAGATATTTTCAAACAAAGGAGAAAAAACTATGTCCAGCAATAAGATTGTTGTCCCTGAGGCAAAGGCAGCTCTTGAACAGTTCAAGATGGAGGCTGCAAGCGAAGTAGGCGTTAACCTTAAGCAGGGCTACAACGGCGAACTCACCTCCCGTCAGGCAGGTTCTGTAGGCGGTCAGATGGTGAAGAAGATGAAGCCCGTACGAAGTGCGAGATTTGAGAGAGCAAGTCGCATCGTACGGGAGCATAAAACTATAGTGGGATATACATATGAATTGACGGTGTGATGAGTCGTTTTGGTTACTTGTATACTCATATTATATGCACACATAATATGAGAGCTGTACTCTCGCTGTTGCAGGTTCTATATTCTCACACCCGATAAAATTCCTTGTACCATTCCGCAAACTTTCTAAATCCTTCTCTCAGACTGGTGCTCGGCTTGAATCCGAAGCCTTTTTCAAGCAAACTTACATCTGCGTAGGTTACAGGGACATCGCCTGCCTGCATCGGCACGAGTTTTTGGTGAGCCTCAAAGTCGTAATCGGACGGTAATAAGTCGGATCGTAGCCATGTCGTT
>JAZNUF010000105.1:0-7042 GCA_045592185.1 Candidatus Flemingiibacterium sp. | reverse complement strand
AAGGCTCATGCGGCGGCATATGTTATGTCGGCTATCAGACTTGGATGGTACAAAATTTATTATCCTCTTGAATTTTATGCGGCATTTCTGTCTGTTGCTCCGGGCGGTTTTGACGCGGAGATTGCTATGAGTGGGCGAAGTGGAATCAAGACTGTAATGGAGGAAATCCGCAAGAAAGGCACAGAAGCCACTCAGAAGGAGAAGGAAACAGTGGATACCTTTATGATGGTTAATGAAATGTACTGCCGCGGACTTAAATTTCTTCCCGTTGATTTATTTAAATCCGAAGCCTTTGCCTTTAAGCCGGAGGACGGTAAGATTCGTATGCCTTTTACGGCTCTTGGAGGTCTTGGAGAAAAGGCGGCGGAGAAAATTGTTGAGGTCAGAAATACCGAAAGAATCCTTTCCATTGAAGAATTAAAGAACAAGGCAGGACTGTCAAAAGCAGTCGTTGACCTGCTTCGAAAAAATGGAGCTTTCGGGGATTTAACAGAAACAAATCAGCTGTCCTTCTTTTGATTTTTCTTGAAATTGTCACTTTATCAAAATAAAGTACAAAAAATTGCACCCATTGTAATAGGATATGTTATATTTGCCACTTGACATTGCTCATATAATATGGTATCATATTAACGTACTAAAGTAAAATGATTTTTAAGGGGTAAGTTATATGTCAAAGCTTGATAAGACCATACCGGAAGGAACCAGAGATCTGCTTTATCAGGAGGCGGAACTGTACAATGCCATAAGCTCTGATTTTGCCAAGATTTACGAGGCTGCGGGCTTTTCTTTGATTTCTACTCCCAATATTGAAAATTATAATCTTTTCACTGCGGTAAATCCATCTTTGCGGGAGGAAAATATTTATAAGCTTACTGATAATACGGGCAAGCTTTTGGTAATCCGTCCCGATAATACTACTCCCATTGCGAGAGTAGTTGCAACCAAATTAAAAGGGGCAACTCTGCCGCAAAAACTTTATTATAATCAGCATATTTACCGTGTTAACGGCGAAAATTCCGGTATGCGCGGGGAGATTTTGCAAAGCGGAATTGAGCTTGTGGGAGGCGGTGGCATAAAAAGCGATCTGCTTTGCATTATTACAGCCCTTGAGGTTCTTAAATCCATTGGACTGGATTTCAAGCTGGAGATTGGCCATGTAGGTTATTTCAATGCGCTCATTTCGAGTATGGAGCTTGACGAAGACGAGGCTATGACCGTACGTACCTTTGTGGAAGCGAAAAATTTCGTTTCTCTCAATATGTTCGATAAAAATCTTCGCAATGACACCATACGCCGCCTGCCGCTGCTTTACGGTAACGCGGAGGTGTTTGCCGAGGCGGAGAAATTAGCCGATGGAAATACTCAGGCATTGGCTGCACTTTCGTATGTGAAAACCCTTTATGACACACTTAATTCAGCAGGGTATGGCGAACATATTATGGTTGATATGAGCATGGTGCATAAATTCGATTATTATACGGGAACGGTAATTCGCGGATATATAGACCGGGCTGGCGAGCCCGTGCTTAAGGGCGGAAGATATGATAAGCTCCTTGAAAAATTCGATTACGATGTGCCTGCAACGGGATTCGGCGTAAATGTCTGTGCCGTGGCGGACGCTTTGATAAAATCGGGCAGACTTATGGAGGAAAATCCTGCTGATGCTATTGTTCATTATACTCCCAATACTGTCGGTGCGGCGGTTGAGCTTATGAACAGCTACCGTGAAAGCGGCAAGATTTGCGAGATGTCGGTTTTTGACACTATTGAGGAAACGGAAGAATATGCGAAAAAAATGCAAATCAAAAAGGTAATTAACCTTGCCCAAAGAGAGGATAGTGCACGATGATAAGAATTGCTCTTACAAAAGGAAGAATTGAAAAAAGTGCCGTTGAAATCTTGATGCGTGCGGGGTATGACTGCTCTGAGCTTCTTGAAAAGGGAAGGCGGTTGGTTTTTAAACTTGGGTGTGAGGATATTGAGGTGGTTCTTGCAAAGGCGGCGGATGTTATTACCTATATTGAGCATGGCGTCTGCGATGTGGGAATCGTGGGAGAGGATACTATCATGGAGCACGGAAAATGGTTTCATGAAATTCTAGACCTCAACTTCGGTAAGTGTAAATTTGCCCTTGCGGGCATAAAGGGGAAGAATTTTTATGAGGGATATACCCATAAGATAATTGCCTCCAAGTATCCGAATGTTACGAAGAATTATTTTAATTCCAAAGGAATTGACGTGGAAATTGTAAAAATTGAAGGCTCGGTGGAGTTAGCCCCAATACTCAATTTGGCGGATGCTATTGTAGATATAGTGGAAACAGGCTCAACTCTTAAAGAAAACGGACTTGAGGTATACGAGGATGTGGCGTACATATCCACCAGACTCATTGTAAATACCGCTTCGATTAAATTAAAAAAAGCTGAAATTGACGAGCTTGTTCGCCGTATTTCGGCACAGATTGAGGAGTAATAGAGTTTTATGAAAATATACGATAAATCTGAAATAGGAGTGCTTCTTTCAGCCCTTGCCTACAGAGCAGAGAATATCTCTCCCGAAATCATGAATACCGTGGCGGATGTAATCACTGATATACGAAAAAGAGGGGACGCGGCTCTTTTTGAATATACCGAGAAATTTGACCGTGTGAAGCTTGACTCTGTTTATCTTTCCGAGGTTGAGAAAGAAGCTCTTATTGCGAAAGTACCCGAAAATTTAAAGGCGGCCATTGACGAGGCGGCAGATAATATACGCGCTTTTCACGAAAAACAGCTTCAAAACTCATGGATGACAAATTCCGAGGGAAAGGTCATGGGGCAGATTGTCCGCCCTATCGAAAAGGTGGGACTTTACGTTCCGGGTGGTACTGCCGCTTATCCCTCGTCAGTTCTTATGAACGGAATTCCCGCAAAGGTCGCAGGAGTTGAAAAAATAACCATTGTTACGCCTCCGAAAAAAGAGGGGATAAACCCTGCGGTAGTATATGCCGCAAAAGTTGCCGGCATCAACGACATTATGAAAATCGGCGGAGCACAGGCTATTGCTGCCCTTGCTTACGGTACGGAATCGGTAGAGCGAGTTGACAAAATTGTAGGCCCCGGAAATATTTTTGTTGCCATGGCTAAGAAATTGGTGTTCGGCGCGGTAGATATCGACATGATTGCAGGGCCGAGCGAGGTGCTTGTAATTGCCGATGAACGGGCAAGAGCAGACTATGTTGCCGCTGACCTCATGAGTCAGGCGGAGCATGACCCTATGGCGGCGTCTATTTTAATAACCACGAGCCGTAAACTTGCAAATGAGGTTTTGGGTGAAATCGAAATGCAGAAAGTGTCCTTGGAGCGCTCCGATATTATAGATAAATCTCTTAGTACCTATGGTGCTGTAGTTATCGTGGACAGCTTAAAGGAAGCGGTAGAGCTTTCAAATAAAATTGCTCCCGAACATCTTGAGCTTGCGGTAGAGAATCCCTTTGAGCTGCTTTCCTTTGTAAAAAATGCAGGCTCTATTTTCCTTGGGGACAACTCCCCCGAGCCCCTCGGCGATTATTTTGCCGGTCCCAATCACGTGCTTCCCACTAACGGCACGGCGAGATTTTCCTCAGCTCTTGGGGTTGACAGCTTTATTAAAAAATCAAGCTATCTTTACTACAGCGAGGAGGCTCTCACCGGTGTGGGCGAGAAAATCATCACCTTTGCAAATGCCGAAGGCTTGTCTGCCCATGCAAATTCCATAAAGCAGAGGCTAAAAGTTTGAAAATAAATTTTTCAAACAGTGTTTTGTGATCTGCCTCGGTCAATGACCGAGGCTTGGCTGACGCCAATCGGTCCCATACTCCAATGCGATGCAGGCATCGCGTAGAAAGGAGACTTGCTGCGCAAGTCATGGTCATAAAAATGATAGAAAATTTGATTCCGCAAAAGGTAAAGGAGATTGAAGCGTATTCTCCTAATCTGACACCTGTGCCCGTACGGCTTGACGCTAATGAAAGCCCTTTTTTACCTACGAAGAAGGTTCTTGATGAGCTTTCAGCGTCCGTGTATGACATAAACTTTAACCGATATCCCGACCCATATGCCACGGAGCTTGTAAATAAATTCGCGGAACTTTACGGTGTTTCTGCTGACAATGTTACTGCCGGAAACGGCTCAGATGAACTTATTTCACTGATAGTCAGCTCCTTTACGGAGAAGGGGGACAGCGTATGCGTGGCTGTACCGGATTTCTCCATGTACGCCTTTTATGCGAATCTTTCGGGGGCGGCATCGGTGAAGCTTGTTAAAAACGCGGATTTTTCCATTGACTTTGATGCTCTTAATAAAAATGCCAAGGAATCATCGGCTAAAGTTGTTATTTTTTCTAATCCTTGCAATCCTACGGGATGGGTTGCAAAGAAGGAAGCGGTAGTTGACTTTATTAAAAAATCTAACGCCATTGTAGTGGTGGATGAAGCTTATATGGAGTTTTCTCCTCAGGATGAAAGTGTCCTTGACCTTGTGAGCGAATACGATAATTTAATTGTTCTTAAAACCATGTCAAAGGCTTACGGGGTGGCGGCGCTGCGCCTTGGCTTCATGGTTGCAGGGAGGGCGCTTACCGATTCCATACGCAAGGTGAAAAGCCCCTACAATGTTAACTCTGTGTCCCAGATATTTGGCGAGATTATCCTTTCAAATGCCCATGAAATAAAGGAGAAAATCGCAGAAATCAAAGAAAATCTCACATATCTCAGAGGCGAGCTTATAGCATTGAATAATAAAAAAATCAAGCGTGTCTGTGAAAGCTGTGCGAACTTCGTCTATATGGAGATGGAGAGTTATTCTACGGCAAAAGCTATATACTCGGCTCTTATGCAGCGTGGCGTTGCCATACGTTGTATGTCTGACGGCTATCTTCGAATTACCGCAGGAACCAGAGAAGAATGTGATATATTCCTGAAAAAATTTAAGGAGGTTCTGTTATGAAAACGGCAACTCTGACAAGAAATACCCTTGAAACGCAAATCACTATGACAGTTACCGCAGGTGCGGAGGAAGGCTACGGACTTCAAGGCACAAGTGGAATCGGATTTTTCGACCATATGCTGAATTCCATGGCTATTCATGCACGTCTTGCTATTTCCCTTGAAATGAGTGGGGATTTGGGGGTGGACTGCCATCACTCTATTGAGGATGTAGGCATTGTTCTCGGAAAGCTTTTATCCGAAATCGCCGCACAATCGGCACCTCTTACTCGTTACGGAACGTCTTTTGTTCCCATGGATGAAGCCCTTGCAAGATGTGTCATCGACATTTCCGGCAGACCGTATCTCGTTTGCGATTATAAGCCTGCCGCACAGCAAATCGGCGAATACGATACTCAGATGACCAAGGAATTTTTCAGAGCTGTAGCATTCAATATGGGAGCAACCCTTCACCTTTCTGTACTGTACGGAGAAAATGACCATCATTCGGTGGAGGCACTTTTCAAGGCCTTCGCCCATGCTCTTGCCGATGCCATGACTACCCGTGACGGTGGGATTCTGTCAGCTAAAGGGACGCTGTAAATCGGAGAGGCAAATGGAAAAAACTATTGGAATTATTGATTATGGGATGGGAAATCTCCACAGCGTGAAGAATGCCCTTGACTTCATCGGGGCGCGGTCTTTTATTTCCGATGATGCGGCGGAGCTTTCATCGGCAGACGGGCTCATACTTCCGGGAGTGGGCGCATTTCCTGACGCTATGAAAAGGCTTTCACAAACAAAGCTTGACTCATTTATTAAGGAATATGTAAAGACAAAACCCCTAATGGGCATCTGCCTTGGAATGCAGCTGCTTTTTACTCGCGGATACGAATTTTCCGAATGTGATGGGCTTAATTTAATCGAGGGAGAGGTCAGACTTATTGATGAAAAAGAGCTTAAAATCCCCCATATCGGTTGGAATGAGCTAAAAATTGTGAATGAGTCCCCAATAATTAAATCCGTAAAAGATGGCGAGCAGGTTTATTTTGTTCATTCATATGAAGCTAAGGTTAAGAACCCTTGCGACCTTGTTGCCGTTACTGACTACGGACATGATATTACGGCGATTGTGGGACGCGGAAATGTGTTCGGATGTCAATTTCATCCGGAGAAAAGCGAGTCCGTTGGGCTTGGTATATTAAAGAGCTTCTGTGACTGTGTTGGAGGAATCAAATGATAATTTTACCCGCAATAGACATACTCGGCGGAAGATGTGTACGTCTTACCAAAGGAGAATATGGGACTGCAGAGCAGGTTGCAGCAGACCCCATTGAAACGGCACTTTCCTTTGTGCGAGATGGAGCCAATTACATTCATATGGTTGACCTTGACGGCGCAAAATCCGGCAGTCGTGTTAATTCGGATATTTATACCGCTGTGGCAAAAGCGGTCGGGGTACCCATTGAAGTGGGTGGCGGAATCCGTGATATGGATACCATTGAATATTATCTTAGCAAGGGAATAGACCGAGTAATTATCGGCTCGGCGGCGCTCACCAATCCCATGCTTGTGAGAGATGCTGTGAAGAAGTACGGTAGTGAGCATATTGCCGTGGGAATTGACGCAATGAATCGCATGGTTAAAACCGCAGGATGGCTTGAGGAATCGAATATAAATTACATTGACCTTGCCCGTGAGATGGAAAAAATGGGCGTTAGATATGTGATTTTCACGGATATAAGCAAGGACGGCACTCTGTCGGGGCCGAATCTCGAGCAACTTGCGGACTTATCTTCGGCGGTTGATATGAATATAATTGCCAGCGGAGGAATCCGCGATATCGAAAATATCCGCGACCTTGCAAAAATGGGACTTTACGGTGCAATTTGCGGGAAGAGTATATATTCCGGCTCTTTGTCACTTAAAGAGGCAGTAAAAATAGGAGAAAATAAATGCTTTCAAAAAGAATAATCCCCTGCCTTGATGTCAAAGACGGCAGGGTTGTGAAGGGCGTGAATTTCGTTGGACTCCGCGATGCGGGTGACCCTGTGGAAAGTGCGAAATTCTACAACTCCCACGGGGCGCATGAGCTTG
>JAZNUF010000104.1:0-8664 GCA_045592185.1 Candidatus Flemingiibacterium sp. | reverse complement strand
TGTAGGTCTTGTGGGATTTCCGAATGTGGGAAAATCCTCTCTTTTGTCGGTAGTCAGCTCCGCAAAACCGAAAATCGCCAACTACCATTTTACCACTCTCCAGCCACAGCTTGGAGTTGTAAAAACCGGCGAGGGCAAAGGCTTCGTTCTTGCTGATATTCCCGGGCTTATTGAGGGAGCATCCGATGGCGCCGGGCTCGGTCATGATTTTCTTCGTCATGTTGACCGATGCAGACTACTCATTCATGTGGTGGATGTCAGCGGCATTGAGGGACGCGACCCTATTGATGACATAAAGAAAATAAATTTCGAGCTTGAAAGATACAGTCCCGAGCTTTCTTCCCGCCCGCAGATTTTTGCCGCCAACAAAATGGACATCCGCGGCGATGACAGAGAGGGGCTTGAAGAATTTGAGGATTATATAAAAAATACTCTCGGATGCGAGCTTTTCTATATTTCCGCGGCTACGGGAAGGGGTGTTGACGAGCTTATGGCGAGAAGCGCAGAGCTTCTTCGGGATTTGCCTCCTCTCACCATATACGAAGCAGAAGAAGCCCCCCTGCCCGATTTCACCAAGGATAATAAAAAAGAGATTGTGGTACGCAACATAAACGGCGTTTATCATGTAGAGGGAAAATGGCTTGAGCAGCTTATAAATTCCACAAATTTCGGCGATACCGAATCAATCAAATTCTTCCAGCGTATTCTTAAGCAAAGCGGCGTAATTGACGCTTTGTCCGAAAAAGGCTGCATTGACGGAGATACCGTTAATATCTACGATGTGGAATTTGATTTTATATACTAAATTATCACGTTACAAGTATTTTTGCAATATTCGCAGTATCACTTGACATATTTCGACTTTTATATTAAAATTAGTACTATATATGTTATTTTTGGAAAGGAAGCTACAAAAAGCTACGGTCACTGAAATCATGTTCTGGAACGAGCAAATTGAAACAATGGACAGAGCTGACCTTAATCGGCTTCAGCTTGAACGATTTAAAAATTTGATTGAATACTGTTACCATCGTGTACCTTTTTATAAGAAACGTCTTGACGAAGTAGGGCTTACTCCCGACAAGGTAAGCTCCATGGAGGACATAAAGTATATCCCATACACCACCAAGGAGGATATACGCGACACTTATCCTTTCGGGCTTTTCGCAGTACCCAAGAAGGAAATCGTCCGTATCCATGCCTCAAGCGGAACCACGGGCAACCCCACCGTTGTCGGCTATACAAAAAACGATATGGCTATGTGGACCGAGTGTGTATCCCGCCTTTGCGTGGCAGCCGGAGCAAGTGACGAGGACATTGTACAGATTGCTTTCGGTTACGGTCTGTTTACGGGTGCGCTCGGACTTCACTACGGTCTTGAAAATATCGGCGCAACTGTAGTTCCCACCTCCACAGGAAACACAGAAAAGCAGCTTAAGCTTATGCGTGACTTTAATACCTCTGCCCTCGTTTCAACTCCATCCTACGCCCTTTACATAGCAGAGGTTGCAAGAGATTTGGGCATCGATTGCCGCGACCTTAACGTCCGACTGGGACTTTTCGGCTCCGAGGGATGTTCTATTGAAATGAGAGCAAAGGTGGAGGAAGCATGGAATCTGTTCGCTACCGACAACTACGGTATGAGCGAGCTTTGCGGACCGGGCGTTGCGGGTGAATGTCGCTTCCGTTGCGGCATGCACTTCTCCGAAGACCATTTTTATCCCGAGATTATTAACAGCACTACCGGCGAGGTTAAAGCCCCCGGTGAAGAAGGCGAGATGGTAGTTACTACCCTTACAAAAGAGGGAATCCCCTTGCTCCGCTACCGTACAAAGGATATAACAAGGCTTCACTACGAGAAATGCGAGTGTGGCAGAACCCATGTAAGAATGGACAAACCTCTCGGCCGTGCAGACGATATGCTGAAAATCAAGGGCGTTAATGTATTCCCGACCCAGATTGAAAGTGTCCTTGTAAGTATTCCCGAGGTGGGTCCGCAGTATCAAATCGTTCTCGGAACAAAGAACTACATGGATACCTTTGAAATCAATATTGAGGTATCGGATGCAAATCTTCTCACAAGCTTTACTGCCCTTGAGAATCTTCAGAGTAAGGTAAGGCACAAGCTTCAGACCGTTCTCGGTCTTGACGCGAAAATCAATCTTGTTGAGCCTCGCTCCCTTGAACGCTTTGTGGGTAAGGCAAAGAGAGTTATCGACAACCGTCAGAAATAATATTAATATCGGAGTACATACGTCTGAAAAACGGGGCGTTTTTCGGACAAAAGTTTTTGTAACGGTCCCGTCATTTACACGAATGTTCTTGCGGAAACCGACACAAAACTTTATAATCGTTTTAGAAAGGAACAGTCCTAAATATGAAAAAAATCATGCTTGGCAATGACGCCGTTGCCCGTGGCCTTTATGAAGCAGGCGTACACTTTGTATCAAGTTATCCCGGCACTCCCAGTACGGAGATTACCGAGGCTGTGGCAAAATATGATGAGGTTTACGCCGAGTGGGCGCCCAATGAAAAGGTAGCTCTTGAAGCAGCTTTGGGAGCCGCTATCGGCGGTGGACGCGCTTTCTGCGCTATGAAGCACGTAGGTCTTAACGTGGCTGCCGACCCTCTTTTTATTACCTCCTATACGGGAGTAAACGGCGGATTCGTAATCGGCGTTGCGGATGACCCCGGTATGCACTCGTCACAAAATGAACAGGACAGCCGTCACTACGCTATAGCGGCAAAGCTGCCCATGATTGAGCCTTCAGATTCCTCTGAGTGCCTCAATTTCACCAAGATGGCTTACGACTTTTCCGAGAAATTCGACACCCCTTTTATTCTTCGCCTCAACACTCGTGTGTCCCATTCGCAGTCGGTGGTTGAAACCTCTGACAGAGTGGAAATTCCCGTAAAGCCTTACGAAAAAGATGTTTCCAAGCACGTCATGATGCCTGCTATGGCAAGAGGACGCCATGTTATAGTTGAAAAACGTCTTGTCGAGCTTGCGGAATTTGCAGAAAGCTGTCCCTTTAATAAGGTCATCGAAAATAAGGATGCAACAGTCGGTATCATTACCTCGGGTCCCAGCTTCTGTTATGCCCTTGAAGCCTTTGGCGACTCCGCTTCTTACTTAAAGCTCGGCCTTGTAAATCCCCTGCCAAAGAAGCTGATTGCAGATTTCGCGGCAAAATACGACCGCATAATCGTCATCGAAGAGCTGGACCCCATTATCGAAACCCACGTCAAGGCAATGGGAATAAGGTGTGACGGCAAAAATCTTCTCCCAATCTGCGGCGAGTTTTCACAAGAGTTGATTGCAGATTTGCTTCTTAACAAAAAGAATGAGTTTTATTCCATTGAAGATAATATCCCCGTCCGCCCGCCGGTACTCTGCCCCGGATGCCCTCACAGAGGCGTTTTCTATCTCTTCAAGAAGCTCGGGCTTTATGTCAGCGGCGACATCGGATGCTATACTCTCGGTGCTGCAAAGCCTCTCGGCGGTATGGATACCACCCTTTGTATGGGCGCATCCGTGTCTGCGCTCCACGGCTTCTCCAAGGTGCGCCATGAAGAAAACAAATGCGTTGCTGTAATCGGCGACTCCACATTTATGCACAGCGGAATTACCGGACTTATTGACATTACATATAACAAGGGAATTTCCACCGTTGTCATTGTTGACAACTCCATTACGGGAATGACCGGACATCAGCAGAATCCCTGCACTGGCTTCACTTTGAAGGGTGAGCCCGTCCGCGGAATCATGCTCGAAAATATTGCCAAGGCCGCCGGCGTTGCCGAGGAACATATCAGAATCGTGGACCCTGCCAACCTTAAGGAAACGGAAGCCGTACTCAAAGAGGAGCTTGCGGCAGAGTGTCCGTCAGTAATTATTTGCCGCCGTCCCTGCGCGCTGCTTAAATACGTAAAGCATCAGCCGGCTTTGTCCGTAAATACCGACAAATGCGTAGGCTGCCGTGCCTGCATGAAAATCGGTTGTCCTTGTATCTCCATTGAGAACAACAAGGCGAAGATTGACACGACACTTTGCACAGGCTGCGGACTTTGCACACAGCTTTGCAAGGTCGGAGCAATGGCGTAGTTTTAGTAATACGAAATTCTTTATTTACGAAAGGACATAACCATGTCAACTAAAAATATAATGATAGTGGGAGTAGGCGGTCAGGGTTCACTTCTTGCCAGCAGAATTCTCGGCAATGCCGTACTTCTCCAAAACTATGACGTAAAGGTTTCCGAGGTACATGGAATGAGCCAACGAGGGGGCTCGGTAGTTACATATGTTAAATACGGTGATAAGGTAGCCTCCCCTGTTATTTGCCGAGGCGAAGCGGATATAATCGTTTCCTTTGAGCTTCTTGAGGCGGCAAGATGGATTTCATATTTAAAGCCCGATGGAGTTATCGTCACAAATACACAAACAATCAACCCTATGCCCGTAGTAATCGGTGACGCGGAATACCCTGAAAATCTTGTTTCAAAAATGGAAGCAACTGGCGCAAAAATAATCGCTGCCGATGCTCTTGCCATTGCCCGTGAAGCGGGTAATGAAAAAGCCGTCAACGTGGCGCTCATTGGACTTATGGCTCACGCCCTCGGTTTCGACCCCGACATTCTTAGAGAAGCTATAAAAATGTCCGTACCCGAAAAATTCCTCGAACTTAATCTTAAGGCCTTTGACCTTGGGGTTGCGCATAAAGTTTAATTTTTTAGAAAGTCAGGTAAAAACCAATGTCCAAATATTTTAACAAAACTTTGGAAACAGCTACCCGTGACCAGCTTTATCACCTCCAATCTTACAATTTGTCAAAAACCATTTATCACGTATACGAAAATATGCCCATGTACAGAGAGAGAATGGATGCCGCAGGCATAAAACCGGAAGATATCCGTTCCATTGACGACCTTCACAAGCTTCCGTTCACCTATAAGCAGGACCTGCGTGACGGATATCCGTACGGTATGTTTTGCGTAGAGCCTAAAAATCTCATTCGTATTCATGCATCCAGCGGTACTACAGGCAAGCAGACGGTTGTGGGATACACTCAAAATGATTTGGAGCTTTGGGCTGAATGTGCCGCACGAGCTCTTGTGGCGGCAGGCGCCGACAAGGACGATTATGTTCACGTTTCCTACGGTTACGGACTTTTCACCGGCGGTCTGGGACTGCATGACGGCGCACAAAAGATGGGTGCGACTGTAATTCCCGCCTCCAGCGGTAATACCGCAAGACAGGTTACGATGCTTCAGGATTTCGGTTCATCAATTCTTTGCTGTACCCCATCGTATGCACTTTTCATAGCTGATACCCTCAAGGAACAAGGAATTACCCTTGATAAAATTCATCTCAAAGCAGGCGTTTTCGGCGCAGAGCCCTGGACCGAGCAGATGCGTGCAGAAATTGAGGAAAGACTCGGAATCAAAGCCTATGACATATATGGCCTTTCCGAGATTTCAGGCCCCGGCGTTGCATATGAGTGCGAATGTCAGAAAGGTATGCACGTAAACGAGGACCACTTCATCATCGAAATTATCAATCCCGATACGGGCGAAGTTCTCCCCGATGGTGAAATGGGTGAGGTGGTATTCACCTGCATCACCAAAGAGGCGCTTCCCCTTATTAGATACAGAACTCACGATATTGCTAAAATCACACGGCAAAAGTGTGAGTGCGGCAGAACCTTTGCACGAATGTCAAAGCCCTGCGGTCGTTCCGATGATATGCTCATCATCCGCGGAGTTAACGTCTTCCCCTCTCAGATTGAAAGCGTGCTTCTCTCCTGCGGAAACGTTGACCCTCATTATATGATAATAGTAGACAGAATAAACAACACCGACACCCTTGAAATTCAAGTGGAGGTATCCGCTAATAACTTCTCCGACAAGGTAAAAAATTTCGAGTCGCTGGCGGCAAAAATCAACGCAGGTATGCAGTCAACCCTCGGACTTTCATCGAAAATCACTTTCGTTGAGCCGGGCACAATCCAGCGCAGCGAGGGCAAGGCAAAACGCGTTATAGACAAGCGCAAACTTCATGACTGATTTTGTAGACTTCAATTAATGTGTCAATAATAAATCAAAAACAGGAGGAACATCATGATTATCGAACAAATTTCCATTTTTGTTGAAAACAAATCGGGTAGGCTTGCTGAAATTACCGACATTATTGCCAAGAACGATATTAACATCCGTGCTCTTTCCGTTGCGGATACCACCAATTTCGGAATTCTCCGTATCATCGTAGATAATCCCAAGGAAGTGGAAAAGGTTCTCAAAGCTTCCGGGCTTACCGTATCTATCACCAGCGTTATTACCGCTTGCATCCATAACCGTCCCGGCGGACTTGCCGAGGTACTCGGTCTTTTAGCGGAAAATAATATCACCATCGAGTATATGTACGCGTTCATCGCCAAAAGCGAAAACGAGGCATATGTGGTAATGAGAATTGAGGACGAAGACGCAGCTGTCAAGCTTCTCCGTGCAAACGGCTTCTCCGGAATGGAATAATTACAGCACGGTCGCTTCTCAAATGAGAGGCGACCGTCTTTTTAGCAAAAATTTTTTAACATAAATCATCCCAAAACTTTATAAATGCTTAACCGTTGTGCATAAAAATATCGAACTTTATTCATAAATGTTTGATATAATAATGTCACAAGGCAAAAATAGCTGCAAAAGCATTTCCGTTTTGTAAGCGCTGCTATTCACAGATTATTTGGGGGTTTTATGTTCGGCAATACAAGTGATATCCGAAAAGAAACTGAAAATGATAAAAAAATCGAGCCCTGTTATGGCGGCTTCAGAGGAAGATTCTCCTATGAGCTTCTCCGCAGCAAAAAACGCCGCGCAAAGCTTGCAGGTCTTGTTCCGCGAATTGCAACTATTGCTGTTTCATGTTTGCTTTTCGGCGCGCTCGGAATATTATGCGGTGTCATGATGTTTAATGTAGTGCAAGGAGAATTCCCTCAATATCAGAATATGATTTTCCGTTATGGCGACAATGGTACGGCGAAAGAAGCCACAAATTCAGTTTCGGTTCTGTCCTCGGTAAACGTGGATGCTAAAATGGAAAATGTCACAAAAGGTCATTCGGAACGTTATCGTGTGCCGGTAGGTGTGCTGATACGCGAGCTTTCAAAAGATAATGCAGGATATACGGCGGGGATACGCCCGGGTGATATTGTGGTCAGAGTTAACAATGTAGCGGTAATCAGCATTTCGGAATTAGAAGCGATTATTGATGCTCATGATCCCAACACTTCCCTTTCCGTTCGAGTTTTTAGGGATGGGAAATATTACGATTTTTCTTTCCTCAATAAATAATTTATAGATTAGTTTTAATATTTAATTAAATACACCGCAAGGACGTGTCCCTGCGGTGACTTTTTTCGTTTTTCATGTGTGCCGTAAAAGCTAAAAAAGCCTTGACAACGGACAACAATTATGATATACTTACTTTGATATGATTATTGTTAAAAAGTAGGTACGTTCCCATATTTGTGCTTACTGAAAAGGATTAAAAAGGGTGTCCGGCGGAATATTTTGCATATTGGGCACCGCTTCGCCCGAAGGTATAGCCATCGGGTTTTTTAACTTATATTTAGCTGTCCGAAAGGGGGAAAAGGTATGGAAACCAGGAAAATAAGATTAAGCGGCGCGGAGATAATCACCAAGGTATTGCTGGAAGAACAGGTTGATACCGTTTTCGGCTATCCCGGCGGACAAGTTCTACATATATATAACGAGCTTGAAAAGAAACGGCGCCGTATTAAGCATATCCTTACCGCCCATGAGCAAGGTGCGGCCCACGCTGCTGATGGATATGCTCGTTTAACGGGACGTACAGGGGTTGTTATTGCCACGTCAGGTCCCGGTGCCGCCAATTTGGTGACGGGAATTGCAACGGCTTATCTTGATTCCGTACCTATGGTTGTAATTACGGGAAACGTTTCTACCGACCAAATTGGCAGAGATAGCTTTCAGGAGCTTGACATCGCCGATATTACCATGCCCATAACCAAGCACAACTACATAGTCAAAGATGTAAATCATCTTTATTCAACGTTGAAAGAAGCCTTTCTTATAGCCAAAAGCGGCAGACGAGGCCCTGTCCTCGTAGACGTACCGAAAGATATTCAAATCGCCCGTTGCCTGATTTCAGATGAATTTTCTGCCCCGGCGAAAGCTGTCCAATCTCCAAAGCAATCAGCACTTGAATCTGCCGCCGCGCTTATTCTCGAAGCAAAAAGGCCCTTCATTTATTGTGGTGGAGGCGCTGTCAGCAGTAATTCGGGAGAGCTTATCAAGGAGCTTTCCAAGCGCATTGATGCTCCCATCGGATGCAGTCTTATGGGCCTGTCCGCTGTGGAAAGCGATTTTTCACATAACCTCGGCTTTGCCGGAATGTACGGCAATTCTGCTGCCACTGCAGCTATGCGGTCAGCCGACATTATTGTCGCCGTTGGCGCACGTTTTACCGACCGCGCTATCGGCGCTCACGGTGAATATATAGAAAAAGCCAAAATTGTACAATTTGACATTGACCCTGCGGAAATTGATAAAAACATTCCCTCATCCGTACACGTTGTGGGCGATGTAAAAAAATCGCTATCCGCACTTATAGACATACTTCCCCCGACACCT
>JAZNUF010000103.1:0-5523 GCA_045592185.1 Candidatus Flemingiibacterium sp. | reverse complement strand
TATCAAAGCGGTTGATAGCAACCACTACGGGTACTCCAAACTTAGCAAGGTTTTCGATATGAGCTTCGAGGTTGACGATTCCCTTTGAAAGTGCCTCGCAGTTCTCTGCTTTAAGTTCACCCTTGGGTACGCCGCCATTGTATTTGAGCGCTCGCACCGTTGCCACAAGAACTATGGCAGAGGGGGCAAGTCCAGCTTTACGGCACTTGATGTCAAGGAATTTTTCCGCACCGAGATCTGCACCGAAGCCTGCTTCGGTGATAGCATAATCTCCAAGCTTCAAAGCGAGCTTGGTAGCACGCACGGAATTACAGCCGTGAGCGATGTTGGCGAAAGGCCCACCGTGAACAATGGCGGGGGTATTTTCGAGAGTTTGCACAAGATTCGGTTTTATAGCGTCCTTAAGAAGCGCGGTCATCGAGCCTTGAGCGTTGATATCACGGGCATAAACGGGAGAACCGTCATATTTGTAAGCCACAAGAATATTCCCGAGCCGGCATTTAAGGTCCGAAATAGATTCCGCAAGGCAAAGAATTGCCATAACCTCGCTGGCAACGGTTATTTGGAAATGGTCCTCACGAACCACGCCCGACATCTTTCCGCCCATACCTACAACACAGTTACGCAGAGTGCGGTCGTTTGTGTCGGTACAACGGGTTACAACCACGCGGCGGGGATCGATTCCCAGCTCATTTCCTTGGAAAATATGATTATCAAGAATAGCACAGAGCAGGTTATTTGCCGCTGTGATGGCATGAAAATCCCCTGTAAAGTGAAGGTTTATATCCTCCATGGGAACAACCTGCGCATATCCTCCGCCTGCCGCGCCGCCTTTAACTCCGAAAACCGGGCCGAGGGATGGCTCACGCAGGGCAATTACAGCCTTTTTCCCGATTTTTTCCATAGCCATACCAAGACCAACGGTGGTTGTGGTCTTTCCCTCTCCGGCAGGAGTAGGATTGATTGCTGTGACGAGTATAAGCTTGCCATTTTTCTTATCTGCTGTACGGCGGATAAAATCATCGGTGATTTTAGCCTTGTATTTCCCGTATAATTCAAGCTCATCCTCCGTTACACCGAGCTTTTCGGCAATTTTCGCTATCGGGAGCATAGTCGCTTCGTTTGCAATTTGAATATCTGTTTTCATAATCGTATTCCTTTCGGCAAGTATTAGTCTATATGTACTACGCCATCTTCAACACGGAGCTTGTCCGCGCAGAAAAGTTCAATAGCTTCGGGTAAAAGCTTCCATTCCGCTTCTTCCATTATTCGCCGCTGCAGAATTTCGGGTGTATCCCCCTCCATCACCGCTACCGCCTTTTGTGCGATAATCGGACCACCATCGCAAACCTCGTTGACAAAATGAACGGTTGCGCCCGAAACCTTAACGCCTTTATTAAGTGCAGCCTCGTGAACATGAAGTCCGTAAAAGCCCTCACCGCAAAAGCTGGGAATCAAAGCAGGATGTACATTTATTACTCGGTTCTCATAAGTCCTGGTAAATGACTCGTCAAGAATAATCATAAACCCTGCCAAAACCACAAGGTCTATACTTCGTTTTTCAAGCTCGGTTATAAGCACCTTTGTGTATTCCGCGCGGTCGGGGTAATCTTTTTTAGGAATAACAATTCCATCAACGCCGTGATTTTTCGCACGCTCAAGGGCATAGGCTCCATCCTTGCTTGAAATCACAACTTCAACTTTGCCGCTTTTTATTATCCCTGAATCGCAGGCATCGAGAATCGCCTGCAAATTAGTTCCGCCCCCGGAAACAAGCACCGCTATTTTTTTCATGGCGTCACCTTACATTCCGAGAGATGATTGAAGTGCCGCATCTTTAGCCATAACACCCTCTTCCATCTCAGCCTTGAAACAAGCAAGCTTTTCCGCCAGAGCATCATCGGAAAGAGCAAGCATCTGGGCTGCCAAAATTGCCGCATTCTGTGCCCCGTCAATGGCAACGGTAGCCACGGGAATTCCACCGGGCATCTGTACCATGGAAAGAAGCGAGTCAAGTCCGTCCATAGTGGAGGATTTTATCGGAATACCTATAACGGGAAGCGTGGTGTAAGCGGCGAGAACTCCGCCAAGATGTGCAGCTTTCCCTGCGGCGGCGATGATTACGCCGAATCCATTATCCTTTGCCCCGGAAGCCAATTCTTCGGCAGCTCTCGGCGTTCTGTGAGCGCTTATTACCCGCGCCTCGTAAGGAATACCGAATTTATCAAGCTGGTCAAGACATTTTTTTACCACCGGCAGGTCGGAATCACTGCCCATAACTACTGCTACTTTTTTCATTGTCCCATCTCCTTATAAGAAATCTTATTGTATTTTATGATTCATATTCCATTCGTCTTTTACGGCGAAGCTTAGCATTTTCGTATTCTTCCCGTTCCTCGTCGGTTTCCAAGATCAGGCCGGGTACGGGTGTAGGACGTTCATTTTCATCAAGGGCGACCATAACCACATAGGCTGTGTTAATAAGCTTTCGCTCACCGTTTAATTCCTCCACATAAACCATCACCTTAACCTCCATTGAGGTCCGTCCCACATAGGTGATTTTACCGAGGATAAATATGGTATCATTGGCATAGGCAGGGGCTTTAAATTCAAGCATATCAACCACCGCCGTTGTGACATTTTTTCCTGAATGTCGGCGGGCAACCACAGCGGCAACCACGTCAATCCAGCTCATAAGCTGTCCGCCAAAAAGCCGCCTATAACCGTTAAGGCTTCCTTGGGTTAAAATATGAACCTGCTCGGTAATCGAATCGGATACTCTTTTTTCCATAAACACTTTCCTTGCTAAATTTTATTAACAATCGGGTAATGCCGATTATGTAAAACTATCAATTCCAGGAAATCTTACAGTGCCTTTATTGAAAATGACTTCCGTTCTTCATAATTATCGTAATCCCAAAGCATATACCATATTATACCACACATTAATATGCTTGTCAACCAAATAAGACTGTTAAATCACAGCATAACTGCGAATATTCTACGCGGCTCGCCCTCACAGCAAAGCTCCGCCAAGCGTTCCGCTTTTTTGTGAAGCAAATACTGTTCTGCTGCCTCGCCCGTTAGAATTTTTTCATCGGAGGGCTTGGAGATAATTGTAATCTCCGACCGATTACGGCAAGATGAAAGCAGCTCTCTGCCCACGCTGTCCGCACCGAGAAGTACCGTAAACAAGGGCAGTCTTTTCGCATCGGAGGTCTTCACACCCAAAAGTGCCGAAATAACGGCACGGCGAAGTCTGGAATCGGAATATCTGCGCTGCTTTGCCAAACCGATAATTTCATCTATAGTGCGCCTGCTGTCCGCCGCCCAAATCAAACGATTTTCCATTCCGCCGGATATCTCCATTATCTTGGAAAGCTCCGATGGAGAGGCGGTGCGAAAAAGCGCTGCCACCGCTGTATCAAGCTTCGACAAGCGGTAAATTCGTCCGGCATCAAGCTCGGCTTTTAAGGTCTTATATGCTTCCATAGGCATGAATTCAGACAAATTCTCCCCATCCGATATGGCTTTTCGTATAGCCGTAGCCGAACATATTTTGCACAACTTTTCAGAGTTGTAATCTCCGCCCTGACGTTTAACAGCAGTAGGCTTTATTTGGGCTGAAAGCTCCTTTATTGCCGATAAATATTCCAAAGCCAAAAGGTCATTTGAACCGCTGAAATGAGTCGCCTCTCCGTAAAGCTCCGAATATGCCGCAATGCGAAGCTCCCCGGTGCCAAATTCGGGATGCTTTTCACGAATAAGCCGTGACTTTTCTCTAAATTCAACAGAGGAAATTCGTTCTGCGCAAAGATTTAACGAATCCGTATTCCCCGACTCACTTCCAAAGGCGAGAAAATCAGCAATTCCGAGGCTGTCCGCAATGTGCACTCCCCCGCGGGCAAAGAACTCCGCGCCCGAAAAGCACCAAGGAGCAGGAAGCTCCAAAACAAGATTACATCCGCATTTTATCGCAGCTTCCGCGCGGCAATATTTATCAACTATCGAAACATCTCCCCGTTCAACAAAGCTGCCACTCATGACAGCAATTATTGATGCTTCTCGGTCTGCCTTTTTTATCTTGTCAATAAGCAGGGCATGACCGTTATGAAAGGGATTAAATTCAGCAATTACTGCATATACGCCCATGTTTTCTCTCCTATCCCCTCAAGCTTTGAGGGCATATTTTACATAAGGATGACGTTTTTCGGGTGATATTTTGTCAATAAAATAAAAATAGTAAAAAAAGGGTTGTAATAAATGTAAAAATAGGCTATAATGTTATATATCACATTATGTTTTTATTATACCACAAAAAATAAGGTTATGCAATAACAATGGAGGAAAAATAATGAAAGTTTTAGTAGTAAATGCAGGCAGTTCATCACTTAAGTATCAGCTTTTCGACACCGCTACATACGAGGTGGTGGCTAAAGGTATATGCGAGCGTATCGGCATTGACGGTAAAATCACTCACAAGATGCCCGGCCGTGAAAATTACGTTGCGGAGATTGCAATGCCCAATCATTCCGTAGCAACAAAGATTCTCGTAGATACTCTCGTTTCCGAGGAATACGGTTGCCTCAAGTCCATGAGCGAGATTGAAGCGGTAGGTCACCGTGTAGTTCATGGCGGCGCTTACTTCTCCGAGTCTGTTCTTGTAACCCCCGAGGTTATCGAAAAGCTCAACAAGTGCATCGACTTAGCTCCCCTTCATACCCCTGCTCATCTTATGGGCATTGAGGGTATCACAAACGAGCTTCCCGGTGTTCCCCAGGTGCTTGTATTTGACACCGCATTCCATCAGACCATGCCCGACTACGCATGGATGTACCCCATTCCTTACGAAATGTACGAAAAATATTCTATTCGCCGTTACGGTGCCCACGGTACTTCCCACCGTTTCGTAGCCGGCGAAATGTGCAAGATTCTCGGCAAGACCGAGGGTTCAAAAATCGTAACCTGCCACATCGGTAACGGCTCTTCCATTTCCGCTGTTAAGGACGGAAAGGTAATCGACACCTCCATGGGCTTCACTCCCCTTGACGGTGTTGAGATGGGTACTCGCTGCGGTTCTATTGACCCGGCAATCGTTACATTCATAATGGAGCATGAGGGCTTTACTCCCTCCGAAATGAGCGATTTCATGAACAAGAAGTGCGGATTCCTTGGAGTTTCCGGCATTTCCTCCGACAGCCGCGATATCGAAGCAGCAATTCTCGAGGGCAACAAGCGTGCAGCTCTCGCCGCTAACATCCTTGCATATCAGGTCAAGAAGTACATCGGTATGTACGCTGCTGCCATGAACGGTCTTGATGCTGTCGTATTCACCGCAGGTATGGGCGAAAACAACCCCGAGCTTCGTGAGCGTGCTTGTGCTGATATGGACTTCCTCGGCATTAAGATCGACAATGAGCTCAATGCAAAGATTCTCCGTCAGCCTAACAATGTTAAGCTTTCGACCGATGATTCCAAGGTTCAGGTATGGGTTCTTCCCACCAATGAGGAACTTGTTATCGC
>JAZNUF010000102.1:0-5445 GCA_045592185.1 Candidatus Flemingiibacterium sp. | reverse complement strand
GCGCACTGCAGATACCCCCTGCGGAAGCGACCCTATGCTTATGCTCTTTACATCCGGTACTACCGGATACCCAAGAATTGCAGCGCACAATTATAAATATGCCCTCGGTCATTTTATTACCGCAAAATATTGGCATAATGTAGACCCGGACGGAATCCATTTTACCATTTCTGATACGGGATGGGGAAAGGCACTCTGGGGTAAGCTTTACGGTCAATGGCTTTGCGAAGCGGCAGTGTTTACTTATGATTTCAATAAATTCGATGCTCACGATATTTTGCCTCTGTTCAAGAAATACGGTATCACTACTTTCTGTGCTCCCCCAACTATGTACCGTTTCTTTATCAAGGAGGATTTATCAAAATATGATCTCTCAAGCATAAAGTATTCCACTACGGCAGGCGAGGCGCTTAACCCTGAGGTTTATCAGCAATGGGTAGCCAAAACGGGAGTACCGCTTATGGAGGGCTTCGGACAGACCGAAACCACATTGGTGCTTGCAAATCTTGTGGGAACCACTCCTAAGCCCGGTTCTATGGGTAAACCCAGCCCTCTTTATGACGTGGAAATCCTTACGGCTGACGATAAGCCTGCAGCTGTAGGCGAAACGGGAGAAATTGCTATCCGTACCTCCGAGCATACCCCTTGCGGACTGTTCATGGGGTATTACAGGAACGAAGAACGAACAAAAGATGCGTGGCATGACGGATATTACCATACGGGCGACACAGCTTGGCGTGACGAGGACGGATATTTCTGGTATGTGGGCAGAACGGACGACCTCATTAAGTCCAGCGGCTACCGCATCGGGCCTTTCGAAATTGAAAGTGTTATTATGGAGCTTCCGTATGTGCTTGAATGTGCGATTACGGCAGTACCCGATGAAATTCGCGGTCAAGTTGTAAAGGCGTCTATCGTTCTTGTCAAAGGCAAAGAGGGAAATGATGCTTTGAAGAAAGAAATTCAAGAATACGTCAAAACCCATACCGCGCCTTATAAGTATCCGAGAATTGTGGAATTCATGGATGAACTTCCCAAGACCATCAGCGGAAAAATCCGCCGTGTTGAGCTTCGCGGCGAATCCAACAAATAAACAAAAAAGCTGTTGCCGAGTTACAAAGGCAACAGCTTTTATTTTTTATATATTTAACCGAGCAAAAAATCCACAATAAGCATTACCGAGAACCCTGCAAGCAATGAGTAAGTGGCGCCGCGCTCGCTCCCGTGAGCGTGGGTTTCGGGAATCATTTCGTCACTGATAACGTATAGCATGGTGCCTCCCGCAAAGGCAAGGGCAAAGGGAAGAATAGCCGTTGAAATGCTGACGGCAAAATAACCGAGAAGAGTACCTACGACTTCAACGGCTCCGGTCATAAGAGCGATAACAAAGGTCCGTCTTGGTGACATACCGGCGGCAAGCATCGGAGCAATTATAATCATGCCCTCGGGGATGTTTTGAAGCGCAATACCAATTACAACGGTCAAGGCTTGCGCTGTATCACCTGTGCCGAAGCTGACACCTGCCGCGATTCCCTCAGGAAGATTGTGTATGGCAATAGCAACCACGAAAAGAAGCACCTTGTTAAGTCTGGCTGTTTTATCGGGGTGGGATTCAATATCTGCTCCCGATAGCTTGTGAAGGTGTGGCACAACCTTATCAATGAGGTTCAGGCAGAATGCGCCTACAAATATACCCGCAACCGTTATTGCAATCGCATATTTACCCCCAAGCTCAATGGATGGAATGATGAGCCCTATGACTGCTGCCGCAAGCATAACGCCTGCTGCGAGGGACAACACAATATCATTGAATTTGTGAGAATCTTTTTTGATTAGAAAGCCTATGAGCGCGCCAACAACCGTTGCGCCGCCTACTCCTAAGGCAGTTAAGATTACGATTTCCAAAAGTATTTAACCCCTTTGTGCTTAATTGAACAAATCGTCAGAGCTTCCTCCAACGGAATGCTTAACACGGTCGTCAACCTCAGCGCGTTTCGCATCATTGAAGCTGTCGAGAGTTCCCACGAGATATCCCGTGATTCGGCGGATTCGCTCAAATTTACCTTTTCCGTCATCCTCCGTACGATGGCACTTCGGACATTCATTGCCGATGATTCCCGTGTATCCGCAGACGGGGTCGCGGTCAACAGGATGGTTGATTGAGCCGTATCCAACGCCCGATTCCTTCATGCAGCGAATCACGGATTCGAAAGCATCAATATTTTCCTGCGGGTCGCCGTCAAGCTCAACGTAAGTAATGTGTCCTCCGTTAGTAAGCTCGTGATACGGAGCTTCCAATTTAATTTTATCGGCAGCGGAGATGTTGTAATAAACGGGAATATGGAACGAGTTAGTGTAATAATCGCGGTCGGTTATTCCGTCAAGTACACCGAATTTACGCTTGTCTATGCGGACAAAACGACCGGACAGTCCTTCGGCGGGAGTGCCTATCACCGAGAAGTTGAGTCCGTATTTGCGACTTGCCTCATCAGTGCGGCGGCGCATGAAGCCTACGATCTCAAGACCGAGATTTTGAGCATCGGCAGACTCGCCGTGGTGCTTGCCGATAAGTGCCTTTAAGCACTCGGCAAGACCGATAAAGCCTACCGTAAGGGTACCGTGCTTCAACACTTCGCCCACTGCGTCATCAATGCCGAGCTTTTCAGAATCCATCCAAATTCCCTGTCCCATGAGGAAGGGGTAATTGCGGACGGTTTTTGCCGATTGAATTTTGAATCTGTCAAGAAGCTGTTCTATTACAATGGAAATCTTTCTGTCAAGTTCTTCAAAGAACCAATCTACATTTCCCTTGGCATTGATTGCGATTCTCGGAAGATTGATAGATGTGAAGCTCAAATTGCCTCTGCCATTGACAATCTCGCGAGAGGGATCGTAGGTATTTGCCACAACTCTCGTGCGGCAGCCCATGTATGCAACCTCAGTTTCCGGATGCCCGGGCTTATAATAGCGGAGATTATAGGGCGCGTCAATAAACGAGAAATTGGGGAAAAGCCTTTTTGCGGAAACTTCGCAGGCAAGACGGAACAGATCGTAGTTGGGATCTTCGGGGTTGTAGTTGATGCCTTCCTTGACCTTGAAAATCTGGATGGGGAATATGGGAGTTTCGCCGTTGCCAAGTCCCTCTTTTGTAGCAAGGAGGATGGATTTCATTACAAGACGTCCCTCTGCAGAAGTGTCAAGGCCGTAGTTTAAGGAGCTGAAGGGAATCTGTGCGCCTGCTCTTGAGTGCATTGTATTGAGATTGTGAATGAGTGCCTCCATCGCCTGATAGGTGGCGCGCTCGGTTTCCTCAAGAGAATGACGGCGGACGAAATCCATGGCCTTTTTCGTATTTTCGCTTCCGTATTTTGCGGAGATTGCAGCCTCCATAGCAGAAACGAAAAGACTTTCATTTGCCAGAGTCGGTGTCTGGGGGCAGACTTTCATAAGTTCGTCTGCGCTCTTCTCATCGGTGTCACCGTAAATAAGTTCAAGTGCTTTTATAAGATTCTTTTTGTACAGTTTTTTGTAAGTCTTTCTAACGCCCTCTGCCATAGCGTATTCAAAGTTGGGGATAGATTGACCGCCATGCTGGTCATTCTGATTTGACTGAATTGCTATGCAGGCGAGGGAAGAATAGCTGGCTATATCATTGGGCGGACGGATAAACCCGTGGCCCGTTGAAAATCCGTTTTCAAACAGCTTCAGAATATCAATCTGACAGCAGGTGGTGGTCAGAGTGAGAAAGTCAAGGTCGTGAATATGAATATCGCCGTCATTGTGAGCTTTTGAATGAACGGGATCGAGAATGTACATCTCGTAGAACTGCTTTGCACCCTCTGAGCCGTACTTTAACATAGTGCCCATGGCAGTATCGCCGTTGATGTTGGCGTTTTCACGCTTGATGTCCGAGTCTTTGGCGTATTTGAAAGTCAAATCCTCGTAGATTTTCATGAGCTTTGTGTTCATTTCACGGACTCTTGTACGCTCTGCACGATAGAGTATATATTCCTTTGCGGTGCGTGCATGACCGTTGTTTACAAGAACTTTTTCCACAGTATCCTGAATTTGTTCAACAGTTGGTGTTCCTTTATCACCGCAGACCTTTTCAAGCTGTTCTGCAACCTTGCAGGCTAGGTCCATGGAAATGGAATAGTCATGACCACCCACCGCCTGAGCCGCTTTAAAGATAGCTCCTGCGATTTTTTCGATGTTGAACGGCGCCTCTCTGCCATCGCGCTTTATAATTTTTGTAATCATCCTTTTGCCCTCTGTTTTATATAGAATTTAATAATTGATGTTGCCAAAGTACAAAAATCCGCCGAAACCACAAAATAATACGAAGGGTGTCGAACACAATATGTAGTTTAGCTTAAAAGTGCAAACCACAATATATAGTGGTTTGCATCTTATATTATATAACAATTTATAGCTGATGTCAATTAGCAAAATTGCCGATATTTAATGCCGTTTTTTGTTCAATATAATGGTATTTATAATATAGGGTTTAATTTTGTCAGCAGCCATTGTATTTTTTCTCGGCGAGAATTTTTGACGAAGTCACAATTTCCGAGTCCTCGATAAAATTTTCTCTGTAAACTTCAATCATATATTTGCCCTTATAACCAAGGGCTTCAATGGCGGAGACGATTTTGTCAAGCTCCAATTTTCCAGCATAGGGAAGCTTGCATTTTCCATCGGCATAATCATTTATGTGTATATGGGCGATGTCTTCTCCCATGGCCGAAATCATTGCATAAGGGTCGAAGCCACCACGCACTACCTGCTTTAGGTCGAAGACGAACTTGATATTCCCGTTCCCCATAGCTGAGCGAAGCTCACGGATGAATTCCGGATTCCCACCTCTGGCGGTGGAAACGCACTCATGGGCGAGAATCACCCCCTCCTCCCTGGCAAGGGACGCAAGGTGAGAAAACACTTGGCAATATCGTTCCATGCCGCAGAAAGGAGCTTTTAAGGCATCTCCGTGGAATATTACAAAATCTGCCGAAAGAGCAGAAGCGGCGCGAAAATAATTTCTGTAAAGCTCTGCAGACTCCAGGGCGCGACCGTAATGTGCCGAGAAAAACAGCATATATTCGAAGCCCGAGGTAAAAGGGTGAATAGATGTGATTTTTACACCGTGTTCATCTGCCAAAGCCTTAAGCCCCTTCAAAAATGACACATCAAGCTCTGAAAAAGTATTTATAAACAGCTCTACGTTGCGAAAGCCAAGACTTATACAGCGTTTTAAAGCTTCATCGGCAGGCATGGGATAAAAGCAAGCGCCGGATATTCCGATACGAGAATTTTCCAAGATTCATTCCCTCCGTGGGATTTTATTTGTGAGAAAATACGGGAGTTTTTCCATAATCCGATTGATGAAATTTTTTCGGATTTATGGTATAATTATAATGTAAATTGAGAAAGAAAGTACGCTTTTGC
>JAZNUF010000101.1:0-5691 GCA_045592185.1 Candidatus Flemingiibacterium sp. | reverse complement strand
AGAACGACATGGCTACGATCCGACTTGCTGTAATTTCAGCCTCTATCCTTGCAAATTACCCGATGCTTGCCCTGTCTTATACGGGTATCGGTGAGGTAACAGACATATATCGTGACAACATAGGAGATGGACTTCGTTACTCCCAATACAAAGCTACTGACAGCGAAGGGAATCCCCAGGAAGCCTACATATTTGAATATGAGCCCGAAAAAGGTGTTCTGCTCCTTGTCAGATACGGAAGCAAAATTTACGGCATGGACCGTCTCGGCGCTCTCGTGAATAGTGCAGAAACTCAAGGATATCGCGTTCTCGGAGCAATAAACGGCGATTTTTACAGTATGCAAACGGGCGTACCCATGGGAATCATGATTGACAGAGGTGAGCTCATCTCTACCGATGACGGCAAGTATGCCATTGGATTTCTGCCAGACGGTAAAGCTATAATCGGCAAGCCCTCCCTTTCGGTGACCATGACAAACCTCTCAAAAAGCAACCAACAGGTTGAAATCGATCAAGTAAACAAATTCCCCACCATTTGGGGAGTCTATATGAACACCGAGGAATACGCTTCCAGCACTATGTCAACCTCGGCATCAAAGGAACTCACCATCCGCCTTGACGGAAAGCTGAAGCTTGGCAGATCTGTTTCGGGCACAATCATCAAGGTTGAATCGAGTGGCGGAAATGCCTCGATTCCATCGGGCTGTGCTGTGATATCTGTGGCTGAAAGCTATGAAGATTACAGTCTTTTCGATACTATGGCTGTTGGCGATAACGTGAGAATCGACATTACTTGTGCCGATGGATGGGCAGAGGTCACCACGGCTATCGGCGGAGGCGACCTTATCCTCGAAAACGGTGTTATGCCGGAAGGAATTATAGATGAATCTCACGAAAAGGTCAGCAATCCGCGTACGGCTGTAGGTATTAAGCAAAACGGTGACGTAGTATTCTTCGCCGTCAACGGCAGAGGCAATGATTCCAGGGGACTCAAGCTTGAGGAGCTTGCCTCTCTTATGGCGGAGCTTGGGTGCGTAACCGCGCTGAACCTTGACGGAGGCGGCTCTACCACAGTAATGACACGCCCCACCCTTTCAAACAAGCTGGGATATGTCACCAGACCTATTGATGCAAATTACCGCGCCCTTGCAAACGGAATTTTATTTGTCAGCAAGTATACACCGGACAATCTACCGGCGGCACTCCATGTAACTCCATACGCAAAACAGCTTTTGAGAGGAAGCAGCGTAAACTTTTCTGCGGAGCTTCTTGACAGCTCGTACACGCCCATAGGAACATCGGTCCCCTCCGAAAAGCTCTCCCTTGAGTTCGCCGAGGAATACTCTGATGACATCGGAAGTATTTCGGGCGGCAAATTTACCGCAGGCTACACGGCGGGCGAATATTTTTTCAATGTGAAGCACACAGATGACGCCACTATTGACGGCGAAACCAGCATCATTGTAACAGACAAGCTGGATGCTTTGGAGCTTGGCAACTCGTATATGAGAGTCCTTCCCGGTTCTTTGGCGGAAATTGATATCCATGCAGAATTCGGCGGCAAAGAGGTCATCTGCGACTCTAATTCCTTCTACTACACCCTTAACGGCACTCATGTGGTGCCAAATCCCGAACATTACCCTACCGCCGCTATTGTCTGTGACCTTGGATACCTTGACAAAGAAGGGCGTTTCCAGGCTTTCGGAGGAGTAGAAGGAGAGGTTGAGCTGGGTGTTTGGTTCGACCAGTTCGTGCGATATGTGAAGATAAATATAAGCAACGATTCTGACCTAATAGCAGATTTTGAGTCTGCACAGCAAGCTGAAGACTTCACCATTGAATCAAATTACGCTTTTTCTGCAGAAGTTGAAGGATATAAATCCAGTGGAGCTTTGGGAATTGCCTACTCCTACGCCGATGCCCTCGGCTCTACCGTTCTCTCGGTTAAGCCCAATAACCCAATCCCTCTGTTAGCTGGGGCACAAAGTATAAAAATATATGTACAAGGCACTATTTCCGGCTTTCCCACCGCAGTTCTTTTCGATGAAGAGGAAAATGAATATGTTATTTCCTACAATGTAACAAAGGATTATACAAAGCAGCTTGGTTGGCAGGAGCTTACCGCTGTAATTCCCGAATCTCTCCGAACAGGCACCATGAGCCTTGCATCTATATTTACCATTAAGGCTTCCGGTAACGGTGCCGGCGCTATCTCCATAGATGATCCACTAATCTACTACGGAAAGGTCCCCTCCCCTGCCATTTCCGGAATCGAAAGCCATTGGGCGGCGGAAAACATCCTTACCCTTTATGACATGACGGTAATCGAAGCTGCCGACTGTGAAATGACAGAAAACGCCCTCCACTACGCTCCCGACAAACAGCTTACCCGCGGTGAGTTTGCAAAGCTTTTAGTTCGCTATATGGGAATTGACGCGGAGCAGTATATTGACCGGGGAGTTACCCTTGATGCCGATACGCCGGAGGATAAAATTCCATACATCAGAGCCGCTATTGCCAACGGGCTTATGGGCGGCAGAGGCACCGCCGAGGACGGCAGTGTAATTTTTGATGCCAACGCCACAATCACCCGCGAGGAAGCGTTCAAAGTATTCGGCAGCCTTATTGATACCCCCGAAGTCGATATATCCTTTACGGACTCAGGAAGTATTTCCGTATGGGCACTAACGGGAATATCAAAATGCGTATCCGCCGGACTCGTTCGCGGTTATGACGACAACACCCTGCGACCAAGAGCAACCATTTCCCGTGCCGAGATGGCAGCCCTGCTCATGCGCATGGATTGATTTTGACTATGCAAAAAGCCTCCTATGGATTTTACACCATAGGAGGTTAACTCTGTTATTCAGGTGGATTACAGTTTTCTGTCTTCTCAAGAGCTATCCACCCAGACCCCGATTTTAGTTTTCCCCACTTTTTACCATGTTTGTCATAGCGCTCGGCAATAATTGTATACACCCCCATTGCAGCACTTCCGCAGCGCGCAAAACCGTCACCCGGTCCATTTTGCACATTAACAAGCTTTTCACTCACTTTTACAAGATATGGCGAAAAGATACCAATCTCCGTATTTTGATGACATTTCCCCGCACAGTAAAGCTTGTTAAGATATTCTCCCACAAGCTCTTTAAATGATCGCCAATTTTCAAATGCTCTATTTGGATCGGTGCTTCCTAATATATACGCAGGGCACCGCTTTTTTCCTCGAATCCCAGTGATACACTGCCAATCTATATCTTGAAAGTACTTTCCCTCCGCTTTATTTATCCAAAATATATGTGTAACAAGCTTTGAAATCCCCAGTCCGTATTTCCATAAAAGCCACGCTGCAAGACGTGCTCCGTTATCTCGAGCTTCGGCATTTTGCTCTCCACTATCACTATCCATGATAATTTCTATGCTTAAGCTTGTCGTATCCCCACTATCGGATACAGCTTCGTCACCTGCATGACAACCAACCTCTGCTGATCCTGCCGGATCGTTAGGTGTCATATTCGTACCTGCCTTCAAATTTTGCCAAGCGCAGGTGTTGTCAACATAAAAATGTACTCTCTCCAAACCCACATCCTCATTATAAACAGCTCTAGTATATCGCTCTGCGGTGCCCATCCCCCTCTTAATATCATCTGTATTATGTATTGTAACATATTTAGGTCTGCCGGTGCCATAGTTTAACTTGTACTCTTTTTTATAAAGTGTTCCCGGATCACATCCTGCTCGAAGTGCCTTACTGTCATCCTCCCAACACGTTCCGTCTGGTATTATCTTTTCACAGACCTTGACTTCGTTCGCCGTATAAACATAATTAGGTGTTAATAACTCCATATGCTCCTCCTATTGCAAGTATCATAAAAATATTTATTCCGTACACCTCATCGAGCCACAGGGATAAACGTAACAACTTATAACCTTTCCCTCCTTGGAAAAATTAAAAATTGATTTGCTTATAGTACTTGTTTTTTCTTTTGTATCAAAATATGATATCTCCGCGATGTACACAACAGTTCTTTCCTCATCTTTCATATAAATATAATTTGAAATAACACCAATACGGTACTCGCCGTTTTCATCGAAAAAGAATTCTTCCGCTTTTACTACTTTATTCTCATCATAAGAATATTCCACCTTATAAATGCCGCTTCCATCTGCGTTAGCCAATTCGATAGAAGAAATTTTATTATCGGTATACTTCAAATAAATTCTGTTTCCCTGAGGATAAACTACACTGCTCAACATACCGGAAGGTGAATCATAGGAATATACAACCTTGCCGGTATCTGATGTTGTGATAGCCTTGAGCTGTGAACGCAGGTTATAATCAAGGACAAGTTCATTGCCATTGCTATCTGAAACACCGGTTATTCTTTTCCCTATATAAGTAACGTCCAAACAATTTTTCTCATCATCTGAGATTCTGAAAATCTTGCCGCTTCGATTAAACAGATATGTCTTTCCATCAGTATGTAACTTATTCTCGGCAGCATCATATGTACGGTTTTTGTCATTCCTATCAACATATTTTTCACTCTTTTCGCTATTTAAACCTATACCAGGAGCAGGTATAAAATATGATTTCTCTCCATTTGCATCCGTAATCGTATATCCATCATACTGTACACTGTCACAAGTGATTTTCTTGGCAACTGCGCACTGCATCAAATTAAGTTTCCACTCTCCGTCATAAACGTATTTGATATTGAATGGGATTTCCCCCCCTTTAAGCTCACCGCCTTCAAGTGCCAATTTAAAATTCCCACTCCGAACATCAATGTATCCATGAGCAAAATCTCCAAACTCATGTACATATTCCTTGCACGATACGGGGATGCTATCAAATTTCAGTTCAGAAAGCCGTCTGAAAAACCGCTGCGATTTATTGGGTGCAGTATTCGCGCGTGATATAAACTCTGTTCGGTATTCTGTCAGACCGTTGTAAAATAAATTATCTGCTATATCTTCAAGAACGCACACAGCAACCTTCTCATATCCGACTTCATACTCAATCTCAAGTTCATAATCCACTATGTCAAAATACTGATTACGATCAAGAACAACCGTCACCCCTTTGAGTGGAGTTGCCTCTCGGCGCCAAGTTTTCATCAAACCGAAGTATTTCACGCTCATCCCATCAAAAAGCGAATCGTCATTTTCATTTTTGACATAGATTGATTTCTCATTTGCCATTTCTTTTCTGCCGTGCTGTTTTACAGTAGCAACATATACTCCTTTTTTTTCGCGTATGCGGCAGCTGATACCAAGCTCATTATATCCAAAACTATCCGTGTCGTAGTAATGGTTTATATGCATCTGCTGCTCATCGAAGTCATATCCGCTGTTTAAAATGCATCTGTGTTCATGTTCATTTAAAAGCACCTTTTTCTCATACTCAAGCATTGTTTTTCCTCCTGATAATTATTCTAAAATCGGTTTAAGCTTTTCTGAATTTAAATTTGAAAATTTTCAAGCTTCAAGACAAACCTTTTTTTAATAAAGTAATTTTTCATTTTTGTCAGTATTGGGCTTTATGTATTCACGGGCAATATTGTTAATAATCATAATTTCATCATCTGAAAGATTTCCTTTATTTTTTGTGTTTATATATTTAATCAACTTCGTAAATGCTACTGCCTCCTGATCCGTGAAATACATCTTGTCCATATTATAATTTTC
>JAZNUF010000100.1:0-2740 GCA_045592185.1 Candidatus Flemingiibacterium sp. | reverse complement strand
CATAAGCATAGGGTCGCTTCCGCAGGGGGTATCTGCAGTGCGCTCATAAACCTCAGATGAGTCCACATATTCCTTGTCAAGTGGATGCCATCCCTCCATACTCTTTACCTCATTCCCGCAAGCGAGAATCTTGAGCTTTAAGCTTTCGCATTTGGGTTCAGCCAAATCCACTTGATGGGCAACATCGCCATCTGCTGTACAGATAACCGCTGAAACCCCCGCTGCGTTGAAACGGTATTCAAAATCATGCTCAACCAGCAGATTTGTAGCAGGAATGATAATTGCACCCATTTTGTGAAGTGCTACGATGGTATACCAAAAATGATAGTGACGCTTAAGTACAACAAGAACACGGTCCCCCTTTTTGATACCCAGCGAGGTAAAATAATTGGCATACTTGTTAGATTCCCGCTTTAAATCTCCAAAGGTAATTGTTCTCTCGGTTTTATCAGCGGAAAGATGCACCATAGCTACCTTATTCGGATTTTTCTCAGCTATAGCGTCAACAACATCAAAGCCGAAATTGAAGTTTTCCTCGTTTTTAAATTTGATTCCGTTCAGGACGCCCTTTTCGTCAAGGGTTGTTTCGATAAAATTCTCCCATACCGCGCCTGTCTTCTCCGTAGAAACGGTAGCAGGTTGCTTTTCAATAGCGGGAGCATCATACTCGTATGCAGTTCCTGCAGCGTTAATAACCACAGCTAAGAATTTACAATCCCCCTCGTAAGCAATCATACCATGAGGAGTGCCGCTGTTATAATAGATTGAATCGCCCTCACCTATAATTTCCACGTGGTCATCAATTTGCACCTTCAATTTTCCTTCAAGTACATAGTCAAATTCCTGACCTTCATGAGTCCCAAGCTTAATTGGCTGTCCCTGCTCCTCCGCACTGTATTTTGCGGTTACAACAAAGGGCTCTCCCACCTTGTTTTTGAAAAGCGGAGCAAGATTGTTGTACTTAAAGCCCTTTCTGCGAACAATGGGCAATCCATCTCCCGCACGAGTCACAGAAAAAGAGGACAAGGTAGGGCCTGAGCCTTTAAGAATATCCGTAGCGTCCACACCCAAATTTTGAGCGCATTTATGGATAAACGTAAAGCTAAAATCAACTTCTCCGCTTTCAGCGGCAATATACTCGCTATCCTCGATACCGATTCGTTTTGCCATTTCTTCGGTGCTGAATCCGACAATTTCACGGAGAGCACGAATTCTTTCGGCAATTTCTTTTAACTTGTTTTCCATGGTAATTTTCCTCCTAAAAATATAGTAGTCGGAAACTGAGTGTACGGTTTCATAAAAAAACGTCCCAAAGTGGCTACGTCCAATAAACGAAACCTTTACTTTGAGACGGAAAATTATTCCGCGGTACCACTCAAATTGCGTGTAATACGCCACTCTGCGGACTCCGACAAGTCCTTTGCCCTCACGCGGCATCACGTAGGAGTCTACTTAGCAAACGCCTTTCGGTCCTCAGCTCAGAAGTGATAAGTCACAGAAAAATGCAACGCCGGCTCGCACCATTTGCCGACTCTCTGAAGAAGCACCATTCCAACCGTCTTCGTCACAGCCTTTAATATGTACTTCATTATATCACAGGAAATTTCATTTGTCAATAGATTTTTTTATTTTTTCGCAAATTTTTCTTTCTTTGGAATTTACTATAAAAATCAAGCAGCCACCGTTATGCAGCTGCTCTCGAGTCATTTTTATTACAAAATATGACATCACGCCTCGCAGAATTTTTTGACTATCTCCAAAAGCTTATCATATTTTGCCTCAATATCTTTTGCTAATTGAAGCTGACAACGGGTTCTCACAAGATTATGCTCGGGATAAAGAGTTTTAAAATACACGTCCCCGTTTATGTAATCATCAAGGAAGCGCGCAGCAAGCTCTATTGTAATTGAATAGAGTCCGAGAACCATGCTGTCAAGCTCCTGCTGGGTCAAAACGCCTTTTACCGTGACGATGAACCCCTCGCAAAAAGCCGTAAATTTATCAACATCAAGGGACACCTTTGTAAGGTCTTCTTCATCCTCGCAAGCGGTGTTGGCAATAAACCTGACCGCATCGCCGAAATCGTACATAGCCATTCCCGGCATAACCGTATCAAGGTCAATAACCACAAGCGACTCTAAAGTATCTTTATCAAAAAGCACGTTGTTTGACTTAGTATCGTTATGGGTAACACGTATGGGAAATTCGTTTCGGTTATATCTTTCGCTTAATTCGCAGGCTCTCTCTGACGCTCTGCATATATACTCAAGCTCTTTTTCCGCGCCGCGTACTCTGCCCACTTTATTTTTTGCCGCATCGTCAAAAAGAGTATCAATGCGTTTTCTGGTATTGTGGAAATCCGAAATAGTTTCATAGAGCTTTGAGCCATCGAAATCTGTTAAATCGTTTTGGAACCTGCCGAAAGCTTTTCCCGTTTCCCGAATAACATTCAAATCATCGCAGGTGTTAAATGTTACGGATTCAACATAGTTCATGACTCTCCAAAAGTCACCGGATACATCAAAAATATAATTTTTCCCATCTGCCGTATGGTGATAATGAAGTGCCGGGCAACCCTTGCGCTTTTTCATTATATGGGTTGTTACAAGATCAATGTTTTTCATAATTTCAACGGGATTTTTAAAGACAAAGGTGTTTATACATTGGAATATATATGGCTTTTCTGGATTTTCCGGGCTTTCGTATGTAACTTTATAGGTTTTATTAATATTACCGTTTT
>JAZNUF010000099.1:0-2603 GCA_045592185.1 Candidatus Flemingiibacterium sp. | reverse complement strand
CTCGAAATACCTCTTGTTATAAAGATACGCCTCGGATTCGGGCTTTATTTCCCCCGCTCTTTCGTTATACTCATACGCTTCATCAAGCCTGCCCAATCGGTCACAGATAACACAAAGCTGAATATAGGGTATAAAGCCTTTCTGATCCTCGGTTACAAATCCCCCGTCCTTTCTCGCCGAAAGCGCCGAAAGATACCATTTCTTTGCCGTTTCAAGCTCACCTTTTTCAAAATACAGCCTGCCGAGCTCGCAGGCAACGTCCGCCCTTAGCGAACCAAAGGCAAGAGCAATTTTCAGCCTTTCAAGCGCATCGCCCATCCTGCCCATAGAGGAAAGAATCATCGAGCTTTCCAGACACGCGCTTATACGGTTTTCGCTCCATGCAAGCCTATCCTCGCTGACAGCCGAGTAGTATCCGAGCGCGTCTGTAAGCCTGCCCGAATACCAAAGCTCGCGCGCGAAGTAATATTTGTCCCTCGGGGTGAGCTTTTTTCCCGACGCCGCCATTTTTTCAAATATACGAAGATTCCGCCCCGGTTCGTTGACTCTTTGTTTTCTGTGGGTAACTGCGGCTTTGGAATATATCATTTTACCCATCGGCGCGATCGCCTCATGTATCTCGCCCGAAAACCAAAGTCCCCGCCCGAGACGTATTATCCTTTCGCGCTGATAGCTAAGAGTAAGTCTGCCCGACTCGTCAAACCCGACGTTATACGGCATAAAAACGACGTCGGGTCTTACTTTATCAAGCTCCGAGATCGTTTTTTCAAGAAGCGCTCTGTCGTCGGGCAGGATAACGTCGTCTGCATCAAGCCATATGGCGTAATCGCTTGTGGCAAGGCTTAACGAATAGTTTCTCGCCGCTGAAAAATCGTCACACCACTCGAAAAAATAAACCTTGTCGGTATACCGCCTTGCTATATCAACAGTCGAATCGGTCGAACCCGTATCAACGATAATTATTTCATCCATAAGCGGAGCTGCCGACTCAAGACAGCTTGCAAGCGAATGTTCCTCGTTTTTGACTATCATGCAAAGACTTATGCTCATAGCTTTTCTCCTTGAAAAGATTTCGATGCCCCGACCGCCGACACCTTTTGCGCTCACTCGCCCTTGCGGGCGGCGAGCTCAAGCCCTCGGCTCGATGTGTTCTACCCAGTTTTCTTCCCGGTTCTTTTTATCACTGATTTGATCCATTACATAAAGCGTGTCTCCGCCGTCGGTAAAGACCGGCTCATAGAGACTCATGGGACTTTGGATGGCATCTAATGCGTAGACAATGTCTTCTTTGTTTATGCCGATTTCTGAAGCAATTTCGTTTAGTGTTGGTTCCCGCAAATTTTTCTTGGTAAGGATTTCCTTGGTGTAAATTGCTTTATACGCAGTGTCTTTTAAGGAGCGGCTTACGCGGATGGAATTATTGTCCCGAAGGAACCGTCTGATTTCGCCGATAATCATAGGTACTGCATAGGTACTGAATTTTACATTCAGTGAACTGTCAAAGTTATCAATGGCTTTGATTAAGCCGACGCAGCCGATTTGGAATAAATCATCCGCGTTTTCGTTACTGGAAGAGAAGCGTTTGATGACGCTGAGAACCAGTCTTAAATTTCCTTCGATGTATTTTTGTCTGGCCTCTAAATCACCACTGTCAATCAGTGTAAATAACTCTTCTTTTTCTGCTGCCTTAAGGAGGGGCAGTTTCGCGGTGTTTACGCCACAAATTTCAACTTTTCCCTGTGCCATTTTTTTGCCTCCCGGTTTTTGTTCGTAATTAAATCATTCACACCTTGCAGGAAAAATATTCATATCAGGAATGTAAGATTTTGGAAAGTGGGAAAAGCAGGAAACATAGGATAAAACAAAAGAATAAATCGGGAGATTGGGATGCTTTTTTCGGAATTGAAATGTAAGGATGTTGTGAATCTGAGAGATTGCAAAAAACTTGGCAGGATTTGTGATTTGGAATTTGATGTCTGCAGCGGAAAACTTTGCTGCATTTATGTGTCACCGGGAAACAAACTGTGTAATATCTTTGCGAAAGAGGATAAAATCTGTATTTCCTATCAGGATATTAAGCAAATCGGACCGGACCTCATCATTGTGGATATTTGCTGCGTATCAGGCTAAAGTGGGAGTGAAGCGGGAAAAGGATAGAAAGTTGACATAATTTTGGAATCAGAATATAATGGTATTGTTATGAAAATACACTATAAATGGGGGAAAAGCCTATGAAATGTCCTTTTTGCGGCCATGAAAATACGAGAGTAATCGACTCAAGACCTGCGGAAGAAAATAATTCCATCCGCAGAAGAAGAGTGTGTGATGAATGTGACAAGAGATTTACCACCTATGAAAAGATAGAGACCATTCCGCTGATTATTATTAAGAAAGATAATAACAGGGAAACCTATGACCGTTCCAAGATTGAAGCGGGCGTGTTGCGTGCATGCCATAAGCGTCCGATTAGTGCCCTCCAGATTAACCAGCTGGTGGACGAAGTGGAAACTGAGATTTTCAATATGGAAGAGAAGGAAATTCCCAGCCGCGTAATCGGTGAACTTGTCATGAATAAGCTGAAGGATTTGGAAGCGGTAGCATAT
>JAZNUF010000098.1:0-1794 GCA_045592185.1 Candidatus Flemingiibacterium sp. | reverse complement strand
TTGAGCAGAGCTTTGAGGCTCTCAGGCGCATGCAGGGAAGAATTACCGATTTCATAGTGAGAAACAGTCACATAGAGGAAGAAAAGCTTCGCACTCTTATGATGAATACCGATGAGATTGCTACAGATGTAGGCTCGGTTATTGATGGCAAAGAGGCAGTAGAAATCGGACTTATTGATGAAATCGGCGGTTTGGCTGATGCCTTGGGTGCCCTTCATATGATGATTGATAAGAAATAAGGTAAAGTTATAGATGAAAACAAAAAATCCAGGGATATAATTTGCGGTGAGCTTCTTGAAAAACGGGCGGATATGGAAATCCGCCCGTGAGATGTAACAATTATGGAAGCTTTAATCCTTTACGATAATTTCTGCTTCGGGTGTATAGGGAAGAGTAAAGACGAATTCGCAATTTTCACCGTAAACGCTTTTTACCCAAATTTCCTCATCGTGGGCATCAATAATGGTTTTTGCAATATAGAGCCCAAGACCTACACCGGTTTTGTCAAGTCCGCGGCTACGGTCGCTCTTGTAAAAACGCTCAAAAACAAAGGGAAGCTCTTCGGCAGGGATTCCAATTCCCTCGTTGTATACCGATATATAAACTCGTTTTTCGCGCTCTATTATGCTTATTTTATACTTTCCGCCATCCTTTGAAAATTTGACGGCGTTGTCGCAGATGTTGTAGAGAATTTGATATATGGCGTCCCGGTCGGCAAAAACGGTTATTTTATCTTTCTGACATTCAAATTCCACATCAAGCTTCTTTGAGTCAATCTTTTGCTCAAAGGAAATTAAAATAAGTCTTGCCATTTCGCATATGTCAAAGGCGGTCTTGTTGAATTTACGTTCTCCTGCCTGTATGCGTGTGATATCAAGAAGACTGCTTACAAGGCGGGACAGACGCCTTACCTCTGTTCGTATAATATCAAGGTAATACTCATGCTTTTCCGGAGGAATGGCTCCGTCTAAAATCCCGTCAATAAAGCCCGAGATTGTAGTCATGGGAGTGCGCATATCATGGGACACGCTTGACAAAAATGTTCTTCGCATATCTTCAAGATTTGCTAAAGAATTTGCCATATTATTGAAGGCTGTTGCAAGCTCCGCTACCTCGTCATGACCTCTGACGGGGACTCTTACATCGAATTTTCCCGCCGCAAAGCTTTTTGCGGCGACAGACATTTGTTTTAGAGGGTCTATGATTTTTTTACTTATCAAAAATACTGCCACAAGTGCCGCCAACATAATCCATAAACATGATAAGACTATGGCTTTTGTCATTGATTCAATAAGGGCATCTATAGTCCTTGATTCCGAGCACGATATTGCCGCACCTACGAAGGAACCGTTACTGTCAAATATCGGGGCTATTTGAATGACATTTCTTGACGAAAAGATGCCGTTAAAATCCCCGTTGTAGCTTTGGGCTCCGGTTGTTTCAACTTCTTTTAAAATATCTGTGGGAATATTTCCTCTGATGTATCCCAACTGTATAGAGTCATTGCAAGCGAGGACAGCGCCTTGGGAATCTACAATAAAGATATTCAGGTCTTCGGTGTAGTCTGCCAAAACAGATAAGAAGCTTGTGATGCTTGTGAGCTCAGAATAAACGAATCGGTTGAAATCGTCATCTTCTGCACTAAGGAACATATTTGTTATTGTATCTGAAACTACATCGGCGGTATGCTCAACGGTACTTAGCTTTGCATCGATTGAAGATTCAGATGTGGTTTGAATAAGAATAGCCGTTAAAATAAAAAAACTTAGTACAATAAGCAGCATAAAGGCAGTT
>JAZNUF010000097.1:0-5003 GCA_045592185.1 Candidatus Flemingiibacterium sp. | reverse complement strand
ACGCCGTCTGCGTGGGTCCCTTCCCACTCCGCCGGCTCGTTTTGGGGGGGAACGATTTCGGGGGAAACTTTCTTTCAAGAAAGTTTCCCCCGTACCCTTTTCAAAGAACTTTATTAGGGGGGATATATAAGGGAGCATTGGTGACAGAGGAGTTGGGGCAGTAAATTCACGCCGTCTGCGTGGGTCCCTTCCCACTCCGCCGGCTCGTTTGGCGGAAACGTTGGGGAGAGCTTTGGCGTCCCCAATGGTTTTGCCCCCAAGTCGCAGCAGTTAGTGCAACTCGGGGGCAATTTTAAAATCAGTAAAAGGCTTTGCCTACATTATGTCGGTGTAAAATCAATGAGCTTTTGCCTCTTCGTGTAGCTCAATCTCCCCTTCGATTTTTTCGAAAGCTTTGATTTCCTGGCGTATCAGATATAGTATTTCGCCGTTTGCCGAGCGTCCGTAGTATTTTGATATATAGTGCAGCTTATAGTGAAGTTCCGGGTCAATTTCTATTCCAAGATGCTTGTTTTTCTTGTTTCTCATAAAACCCTCTGCCCTTTTTATTTCTCTTCCTTGTTTACCGCCGCGTCTACAGGGCAGACATTTACGCAAATATCACAGTCGCGGCATTTTTCGTCATCAATGCTGAATTCCCCCTCATCGCTGATTATAATGGCGTGAAAGGGACATTCCATGTCGCAGGTGCCGCAGCTTATACATTTTTCCAAATCTATTACATGATGTGCCACGATAATTCTCCTTTATTCCTCAGTCTTTTCGGCTTTTTTACGGTGCTTCAGCATACGAAGCTTAACATACAACTTGGGCATACGGTTTACAAGCAAATCCTTAAGCTTGTTTCTGAAATAAGCGTATATATCATGCAGCTTAACAAGGAATTTATAGGGTACATATTTCCCCGTAACCCGCATATCAAGCCATTTTTCATAGGGCTTCCCGAGCCATTCCGGCATGGCATACGCCCACTTATACCGCTTTACGAAGTGCATGAAATAGGCCTCGATAAACAGCACCTGCTCTTCCGGGAATTGGGGCTGTACCAAGGGCACTCGGCGCTTGGTGAAATCCCCCTCGGGAATAAAACCTGCCTCTTTTGAAATTTCGTAGAGAGGGGTTCCTTCGTACGGGTAGAAAATATTTGGGATTGTTCTGTCGCTCCTGATTCTGGCGTTGAGCTTGATGGTTTTGAGTGCGCGGTGGATATCCTCATAAGGGAGTCCGATGATATTATAGGTAAGTTGGGCAATACCGTACTTGTGAAACCATCCCGAGCAGCGTATAATCATTTCATCCGTTTGATACCTGCGAAGATACTTGAATCGCATCTCCGGATCGCCGCTTTCAAGGCCCATGTCTATGGTATAAAATCCTGCGGCTTTCATCTTCTTGACCGTTTCCTCGGTAAGGATGTCAAAGCGTATATTACCGGTACAAGGCAGATGAATCTCCTTTGTGTATATGTCGATAAACTTATCAAACCACTCCGGGAACATATTGAAAATCGCATCGCGGAAGTTGATGAACTTGATGTAAGGATGCTTTTCAATAAGCGTTTTCAGATAAAGAATGGCATTTTCGGGACTGCGGAAACGGGCGTAAATCTTCTTGTTAGGATAAACCTTACGGAAATTTCCGTTGCCGCAATATGTGCAGTTATAGAAGCATCCTCGGCTTACAACCACGATTGCCGTTCCTACCTTGGAGGATTCCAAGTTGTCGAAGTCAAACAAGTCAAAATCGGGAATCGGGATTCTGTCAAGGTCTGAGAACAGAGGGCGTATCGGATTCTTTTTGAATGTGCCGTCCTCTAACTTAAAATAAATACTCTCAACGTCCGTGTAATCTTCTCCTGCGGACATTTTATCACAAAGCTCCAATTCCGCATATTCGCCGTCACCCACACATACGCAGTCAACTCCCGGAACCGCAAGTACCTCATCGGGTACAAGGGTACAGTGGTATCCGCCGCATATTATAAGCGTTTGGGGATAGACTTCTTTAGTCCACTTTATATATTCCTTGCAATCGGGAAAGGCAGTAGTACGGACAGAGAAGCCGACTATATCGTATTCTCCCTCTGAAAAGACTTCCGAAAGCCGTTCCTTAAAGGCTTCCTCCGTATGAAGATTCAGAAGATGCAAAAGTCCCACATGATGACCGCCCTCTTTGAGAACGGCGGAGATTGATGCAAGCCCCTCATTATAGTTTCCTCCGCTTACCTTTCGTGTGCAGTCGCGGTCAGTGTAATCAGGATAGACAAGGAGAACTCTTGCCTTTCTTCCATGTAAATTTTTAAGCTCCATGAATTTATAACCTTAACTCCGCCGTAGCGAAGCTTCCTTTCGGCAACAGGCGCATAACGCCAACTAATATTCCTACAGAATAAATTATAACACAAATACGCCAAAATGTCAAGGCTGAACGGAGAGTGAGGCCCGGTCTGTGTCCTGCCTACAAGGGAACATATTGAGTATTGGCAAGTTGTTTATGTGACATAATTGTGACATAATATAATCACACAGTATACACGGGTACCGGAAACACTTAATATCATTTTTTTCTAAAATCTATTGAAAAAAAGCAAAAATTGTGGTATAATTAATGAAGTTTGATATTCTTTAGGAGTAATTGCAAGTCAGAGGGGGAATCCGCAGTGAAAATCGGTTTTGATAATGACAAATATCTGGAAATGCAATCAATGCACATAAGAGAGCGTATTGCCAAGTTCGGGGGCAAGCTTTATCTTGAATTTGGCGGCAAGCTTTTTGACGATTATCATGCGTCAAGAGTCCTCCCGGGCTTCAGACCTGACAGTAAGCTTCATATGCTGCTTCAACTGAAGGATGACGCGGAAATTGTCATTGTCATAAATGCGGACGACATCGAAAAGAACAAAATTCGCGGTGATCTGGGTATAACCTACGATATGGACGTCCTCCGCCTTATAGATGCTTTCAGCGGTATAGGTTTATACGTAGGAAGTGTCGTTCTGACTCGCTTCAATTCCCAAAGCAACGCCATCAAATTTGAAAAGAAGCTTACTGACCGCGGCGTCAGGGTATACCACCATTACTCCATCGAGGGCTACCCTTATGACGTAAAAACAATAGTCAGCGATGAGGGCTACGGCAAAAACGATTTCGTGGAAACCACCCGCCGTCTTGTGGTTGTAACCGCACCCGGACCGGGAAGCGGAAAAATGGCAGTTTGCCTTTCCCAGCTTTACCATGAAAACAAGCGCGGAATCAAGGCAGGATACGCAAAATTTGAAACCTTCCCCATTTGGAATATTCCCCTGAAGCACCCTGTAAATATGGCTTATGAGGCAGCGACCGCTGACCTCAATGACGTAAATATGATCGACCCCTTCCACCTTGAAGCCTATGGGAAAACTGCCGTTAACTACAACCGTGACGTGGAAATTTTCCCCGTTGTGGATGCGATGTTCAAGGGCATTTTCGGAGAGTCGCCCTATAAGTCCCCCACAGATATGGGCGTCAATATGGCAGGAAACTGCATAATCGACAACGATATCGTCAGCGAGGCATCAAATCAGGAAATAGTCCGCCGATACTACACCGCCCTCTGCGACCAAAAGGCTGCCGCAGCCACGGACGACACCGTTCACAAGCTTGATCTTCTTATGAAGCAGGCGAATCTCACAGCCGCAGTCCGCCCCGTTATCGAGGCGGCAAACAAAAAAGCACAGGCTACAAATACCCCTGCCGTAGCAATAGAATTGCCTGACGGCAAAATTGTTACCGGAAAGACCTCTTCCCTGCTTGGTGCCTCTGCGGCAATGCTTTTAAATGCTCTGAAAACTCTCGCCGGAATCGGCGAAGAGGTGGAATTGATTCCTCCGTCTATAATTGAGCCGGTACAGCATTTGAAGGTGGATTATCTCCACAACCGCAACCCAAGACTTCACACAGATGAGGTGCTGATTGTTCTTTCAATCTGTGCCGCAAATTCGCCTCTCGCCGCCGCTTCCCTTGACCAGCTCGGCAAGCTTGCGGGATGTGAGGTACACTCCTCGGTTATCTTGTCGGAGATTGACATAAAAACCTTTAAGAAGCTCGGCGTAAATCTCACTTGTGAACCGAGATACCAAGTCAATTCCCTCTATCATGGGAAATAAAAAAGATATAGGAGTTACGGTCGCTTTTTAAAAAAGTTCCCCAAAAACCTTACAAAGAGGAATATATAGTCGCTGTGACGGCAGCTTGTTCGTATAAATAAACTATCCCTCCGTACCGCTTTCGGTCGGAGGGATGTTTTATTCCTATAAAGCTTTTTGTGAGGGGGTGCGGGGGAAATATTAATACATACCGCCCATACCGCCGCCCATGCCGCCTGCGGGCATCGGAGGCTCCGGTTCCTTGATATCGGAAACAACTGCCTCGGTAGTGAGAACGGTTGCCGCAACACTTGCTGCATTCTGAAGTGCGGAGCGAGTAACCTTTGTGGGGTCAACTATGCCGACTTCCATCATGTCAACATATTTCTCATTGTAAGCGTCAAAGCCGTAGCCCTTCTTACCGCTGTTTACAATCTTATCAACAATAATTGAGCCTTCAAAGCCTGCGTTCTCTGCAATCTGGCGTAAAGGTGCTTCAAGGGCCTTAAGAACTATCTTAACGCCGGTCTTTTCGTCACCGTCAACAGTGTCAAGAAGAGCCTTTACATCATCAATTACGTTGAGATAAGCTGTTCCGCCGCCTGCTACGATACCCTCTTCAACCGCTGCCTTGGTAGCATTGAGAGCGTCCTCGATGCGAAGCTTCTTTTCTTTCATTTCGGTTTCGGTAGCCGCGCCAACCTTGATTACCGCAACACCGCCGGAAAGCTTTGCAAGTCTTTCCTGAAGCTTTTCACGGTCAAAGTCGGAAGTGGTAACTTCGATGGAAGCTTTGATCTGAGCGATTCTTGCCTTAATGTCATCGGTATTGCCCATACCGCCAACGATAGTGGTATTTTCTTTGTCAACCTTGATCTGT
>JAZNUF010000096.1:0-3516 GCA_045592185.1 Candidatus Flemingiibacterium sp. | reverse complement strand
TATCTTGTCGGCAAAAGAACGGGGAATTCCTGTCATATCCTCCATGGGTACGGGCGGCAAGCTTGACCCCACAAGGTTCAAGATTACAGATATAACCAAAACTCATACCTGCCCCCTTGCAAAGGTTATGCGTATAAAGCTTCGTGAGCTTGGCATTTCCCATTGTGAGGTGCTGTTTTCCGATGAGCCACAGGTCAAGACCCAAGCTACATCTGAGCTTGAAGGGGAAACCTCAAGGCATATTCCCGGTTCTATATCATTCGTACCCTCGGCGGCAGGGCTTATAATTGCCGGTCACGTTATTCGCCGTCTTGCGGAATTATGATACCTCCTCCGATATCTGTAAGATTTCCTTTCAGGCAGATAACGCTATAGCCGTAAAAAGCGATGAAATCCATTATTGCTTGACAGTCGGGGTGGCCTTTGATATCTCCGAAGAAATAGACTTGTCGCGTGTTTGCGTTTACAAAGGAGGCTCCGCCTATAAAGCCGTAAAGCGCACCCTTAAGAATAATGTGTCCGGGGGTCACTGACAGCACATGGATGCCTGCTTTTTCCATGGCGGAAGCCATAGCGCGGTCGGCTGTAATTGCGGCATTCATATCGGGCAGGGCAAGAGTTGAGCAGCGGGCATAACCCTGCTTTACGGTGACGAGGCTTAATTTGTTATGGACAGCGTAATTTGAAATGGACGGTGACACTGATTTGTGTGCAAACAGAAAATCCCCGACTCGTAAGGCATTGAATATTATATCCTGCGGATATTGTCCCACGGGACTGTCCGTAACAGCTACAAATCGCTTCTGCAAATTTTGCGGAAGCTTTTTTATATATTCAGCGTTTGCTATCGGTATTTTGTCACAAAAAATCAGAGTATCTCCGTGAGAAGCAACCATAGAATTGAGCCGTTCATCTTTTGGAAGCTTTATAGGCGTATAACCGTACCCACTAAGCTCATCCCCGAAAAAATCAAAATAATCTTCATTTATAAGAATATAATTCATTTTCCACCATAATACAAAAAAGTCTGTGAAAACACAGACTCCTTTGGTTTGTTTCAAAATATAAACCGGAACTCAAACGGCTCTGGTTACTTTGCCGGAACGCAGGCAACGGGAACATACATTAACGGTCTTGGGTGTGCCGTTTACGATAGCCTTAACACGTCTGATATTGGGCTTCCATGTTCTATTAGTCTTACGGTTGGAATGGGAAACGGCCAATCCGAACTGTACTGCTTTTCCGCAGATGCTGCACTTTGCCATGATTATTACCTCCGAAATTATAAAGCCGCCATGTGTTATATAGCATAGCGATGCTGATTCATAACTAACAACGATAATTATATCATATTTATTTCAAAAAAGCAATAGGTTTACGAAAAGTTTTTTAAAAAAATACATTTTTTCCCCTTTTGTCAGCAGTTTTAGGGCTTTTATTGCCGCTTTTGGTGAAAGATAACAAAAAAGTCCATGTAATATTTGAAAATTCTCGGCTTGTTAAAATATAAAATTTACAAGTACCTCTTGAAAAACTGACGAAAATGTAGTAATATGAATAATAGTGGAATAATATTTAACGTATATGATTTTTTTGACAAAGGAGTTTTTTATGGCACTGATTCTTGATGATAAGTACATTTCTAATTTTCTTAGCGAGGACGATATAAAAAGCATAGCCCCTGCGGTAAAGGGAGCTATCTCGCAGGTAAAGGCTAAAAGCGGTCTTGGAAACGATTTTCTCGGATGGGTTGACTTGCCCGTGAATTATGACACAGAGGAATTTGCCAGAATCAAGGCGGCGGCTTTGAAGATTCAGAAAAGCTGCGATATCCTTGTGGTAATCGGTATAGGCGGTTCATACCTCGGTGCAAGAGCCGCTATTGAGTTCGTAAAATCACCCATGTATAACGAGAAGAAAAAAGATACGCCATCAGTATATTTTGCGGGAAACAACATTTGCTCCTCCGCCCTTTCAGAGCTTATTGAGCTTTGCGAAGGCAGGGACGTCTGCGTAAATGTCATTTCCAAATCCGGAACAACTACCGAGCCGGCAGTGGCATTCCGTATTTTCCGTGAGCTTCTTGAAAAGAAGTACGGTGAGGATGGAGCAAAGGAACGTATATTTGTTACTACCGATAAGGCGCGCGGCACTCTGAAATCTTTTGCAACTGAGAAGGGATATGAAACTTTCGTTGTGCCTGACGACATTGGCGGCCGTTATTCTGTCCTCACTGCCGTGGGGCTTCTTCCCATTGCAGTTGCAGGCTGCGATATTGATGCTATGATGAAGGGCGCGGCGGATGCAAGAGAGGCTTATTCCGGTGACTCAATAGAGGGAAATGATGCGGCAAAATATGCGGCGCTTCGCAATATTATGTACAAAAAAGGTATGACCACTGAGATTCTTGTTTCCTATGAAACCTCTATGCTCATGATGAATGAGTGGTGGAAGCAGCTTTATGGCGAGAGCGAGGGGAAAAATAATATGGGTATTTACCCCTCCTCGGTAATTTTCTCAACGGATCTCCATTCTCTCGGGCAGTATATACAAGAGGGAAGACGAAATCTTTTTGAAACCGTAATCAATATTGAAAAGTCAAATGACACGGTGGTAATTCCCCACGATCCCAATAATATTGACGGACTTAATTTCCTTTCGGGCGAAGAGCTTCATAAGGTAAACAATGCGGCAATGAACGCTACACTTCTTGCACACGTAGACGGCGGAGTTCCCAATATCTTACTAAACATCAAGGACAGAAGCGATTATACCTTCGGATGGCTTGTGTACTTCTTTGAATATGCTTGTGCTATTTCCGGCTATACTCTCGGAGTTAATCCGTTCAATCAGCCCGGAGTAGAGGCTTACAAGAAGAATATGTACGCGCTCCTCGGAAAGCCGGGATATGAAGCGGAGAAAGCCATACTCGAAAAGAGAATGGCAAAATAAGCTCAGACGTGAGTTTTAGTTACTTCCACCAAGTATTTAGTACAGTTTTGTACAACTTGTAAAAAAATTGCAAAACTAAGTACTTTGTTTAAAAATCCCCTTGAAATTTTTTCGATTTTAGTGTAAAATATAAATAGCAAATAAACTCATCACAATTTCAAGGAGGAATACACTATGTTAAAATTAATCATCGGCGTCAAGGGAACGGGTAAGACCAAGCACCTTATCGAAATGGTCAATACAGCTTCCGCCGAGAGCAACGGATCGGTTGTTTGTATCGAAAAGGGAACAAAGCTCACTTATGATATTAAGCATACCGCCCGTCTTATAGATACTGAACAGTATGGAATTTGCGATGGTCAGTCATTGTTCGGCTTTGTTGCGGGCATCACCGCAAGCAACCACGATGTTACCGACATATACATTGACTCGGCTTTGAAAATTTGCAACAACAATTTGGAAGCGTTCGACAAGCTCTGCACAGAGATTGTCGCACTTGCCGATAAGTTGTCTATTCACTGCACCATGACAGTTTCCTTAGCTGCCGAAAACGCTACCGAAACT
>JAZNUF010000095.1:0-3760 GCA_045592185.1 Candidatus Flemingiibacterium sp. | reverse complement strand
AAATCCGCTTGTGCGGTATATTCGGGGAAATTATCGAGTGAAAGAGAGTTAACAGATTTCGCGGTGGTTTTTATTTCCTCAACGGTTGCACTCTCATTGTCGGTGATAAGTCCATCGGCTCTGCCGGATATTTTGAAGGTTATATCTTTGTACTCAATAAAGGCAGATAAAAAAATCTCAGCCACATACGGCGGTTTTTGCCTAGCCTGATATGCGCGGTGAAGCCTGCTTCCAAGATTAAGGCGCTCAAAGCTTGCTACAGCTCTGTCAATACTTCCGCGCCGCATAACAAAGCTGACAAGCTCTCTGACGCTTATTTCAATTTCCATGTTATCACCTCCCAACGGTACAGTATAAAATTAATTATATCGCAAAATTATGTCCGTGTTATGAACGGAGCTGTTCTACACAAACAACATAGAAAATTTTTTAAATGTTAACCTGCCCCGGTATATTTTTGTATTGCAATTTCCAAAAAAATGTGTTACAATGTATATAATGGTTAATTTGTGCCAAGGCATAAAGCTAACGTGGAAGGAAATCACGAAAATGTCAGAAAGAATAGTAATACGCGGAGTGGGTATTGATAACGTGACCCTTTCGGAAGCAGCTGAAATCTGCAAAGGATTTGTTGAGATTTCCACTCTTCAATATCCGCCTAAACCGCCAGCGGCGGTTTTTACTCCGAACAGTGAAATAATTCAAGCTTGCATTGAAGACCCCACCCTATATTCGGTAATTAACAGCGGTGAGTTGATAACGCCTGACGGAATCGGCGTGGTATACGCATCGAAAATTTTAGGTACTCCCTTAAAGGGAAAGTGCGCCGGTTATGATTTGGGGCTTGAAATGGTGAAATACTCAGACGAAAAAGGCGCAAAGCTTTTCTTTCTGGGTGCAAAGCCGGGAATCGCGGAAGAAGCTAAAGCAAGGCTCAGAAGGCAATATCCAAATGTCAAAATTGTCGGCGTCCACGATGGATATTTTCAAAAAGAGGGCGAAGAGAGCGACAGAGTCATAGAGCTTATAAACAACTCGGGAGCAGAGATTTTATATGTGTGTCTTGGCGTTCCCGTACAAGAAAAATGGATTCTTGCCAATCGTGAAAAATTCAAAACTGTAAGGCTTTGTCTGGCTCTCGGAGGAAGCCTCGACGGGTACAGCGGAAATGTAAAAAGAGCGCCGAAATTTTTCATAAGATTGGGACTTGAATGGTTCTACCGCTTAATTTGTCAGCCATCCCGAATAGGTCGGATGATGAAGCTTCCGAAATTTCTTTTCGGCGTGCTCTTCTTTAAATTAAGCGGAAAGCACAAAAACGATAAAATCCGAATGTAATTTGACAGAAAGGGAAAAATCATGAACGTAAAACTGATAACCTATACCCCTGACGCCGAAAAGCTGATTGCCGCTGCGGCTAAGCTCTGTTATGCAAAAAGCGACATCGACACCTTATATGAAAATCTAACCCCCGAAAAGGTGGAAACTTTCCTTAAAATGCTTGAGGATTTGGGGCATGAATCCCCGGTGGAGCACGCCTCATTCACCTTTGGAATCGAGGGCGTATCCCGTGCGCTTCTTGCCCAAATTACCCGACATAGAATCGCCTCTTTCTCAGTGCAAAGTCAAAGATATGTTTCAAAGACGGATTTTTCCTACATCCTCCCTCCCGAAATAGAAAAAATACCGGAAGCCAAATCTGAATTTATAGCCGCAATGGAAGAGGATGCCCGTCACTATGAATCTTTAAGAGAAAAGCTGACAGCCGTCCACCTGAAGTCAAATCTTGAAGCGGGAATGAATGAAGCGGAGGCAAAGCGCGCCGCTGAGAAAAAGGCAAACGAGGATGCTCGTTTTGTCCTGCCCAACGCTTGCGATACTCGAATCATTATGACCATGAATGTTCGTTCTCTCCACAATTTCTTCCGTTTACGCTGCTGCAATCGCGCTCAATGGGAAATTCGTGAGCTTGCTGTAGCTATGTTAAAAGAAGTCCGTGAGGTCTGTCCGCTTCTTTTCGGAAGAGCCGGCCCCGCCTGCCTTTGGGGTGCTTGCTCCGAGGGGGCTTATTCCTGCGGAAAAGCGGCTGAAATACGCCGTGAGCTCAGATGAGAGAGGCAGACAAGCTGTGTCTCTCGGAAAATTTGATTTTCGAGGGAATGACCTCAGTAAGGGCAGTCATATCCGCCATTGAATCGGGCAAATCTGACAGAAAAATTCTCCGAATATTGGTGGCAAAAAGCCGCGTCAGAACGCGAGCAAAAGAGCTGTCCTACCTCAAAGCCATGTCGTACAAATATGGGTTTGAGCTTCGCTGCGACCTTACAGACGAAGAAGTTTCTGCCATCGCCATCGGTGCAAGCCACGGGGGAATCCTCATGGAAACCACCAAGCGGACAGTTCACCGTTTGACCATGGACGCTCTTGAAAAGACACCCGACAATGAACGTTTTTTTGTAATGCTTGAGGGGATTGAAGACCCTTATAACTTCGGTTATGCCATTCGTTCCTTGTATGCGGCGGGAGTAACTGCACTTATTCTCCCACCACGCAGTTTTATTACTGTTGCCGGCATTGTTTGCCGCGCATCGGCAGGGGCTTCGGAAATGATTGATACCTACATTGCAAGCTCTCCTCTTGAATGTGCCGAAATTATGAAAAAGCTCAACATAAAAATTGCTTGCTGCGACATGAAAAATTCGATTTCCGTCTACGATGCCGATTTGAAGAAGCCTCTTTTTCTTGCCATCGGCGGCGAAAAACGCGGGCTTTCCCGGGAGCTTCTTGACTCGGCTGACTTTATTGTTCGTCTTGATTACGGCAGGCACTTCCCTGCCGCATTATCCGCCGCCTCTGCCGCCGCTGTGGCAAGCTTTGAGGTTCTGCGGCAAAATTTACGGTAATTTTTTCTTGGGACGAATGGAAAAAACTTTCTGAAACGCCCCTCAGTTTCAATCATGCGAAAGGAAAAACTCAATGATATCACTTGTACTTGAAGGCGGAGGAATGAGAGGTATATACACCTGCGGTGTCCTCGATTACTTCATGGATAACAATATAAAATTCCCCAAAATATACGGAGTATCTGCAGGCGCGGGACACGCTATGAGCTACGTATCATGGCAAAGAGGGCGTGCCGCGAGAGTCGGTGTCGAATATATCTCTGATTGGCGGTACTGCAGTAAGCGGAGCTTGCTCCTTACGGGAGACCTTTTCGGGGCTAAATTCATATATGAAACTATACCGAATAAGCTTGACCTTTTTGATTACGATACTTTCAACAGCAATGATATGAAGCTTTATGCTGTCTGTTCAAATTTGGAAAGCGGTAAGGCGGAATACATCAAAATTGAGGATTCAAGACGGGATATCGGCTATGTATGCGCTTCCGGCTCATTACCGCTGATAAGCCGAATTTCAAAAACCCCTTACGGCAAATTGCTTGACGGAGGAATCAGCGATTCCATCCCTGTAAGACGCGCCTTATCGGAAAGCGATTACTGCGTAACTGTATTGACTCAACCTGCAGGGTTCGTTAAAACTCCATCGGATTCTCTCCCCCTTATCAAGCTTCGCTACAGAGGATACAAGAATTTCATCAAGGCAAATGAAATTCGGCATGAAAACTATAACGAATCTCTCTCCGTAATTGAAAAAGAGGAGAAAAACGGCAGAGTCCTATCAATCAGACCCTCAAGACCAATCGGCTTTTCCAGAATCGAAAAGGACAAGTCTAAGTTGTGGGCGTTGTACGAGCTTG
>JAZNUF010000094.1:0-4962 GCA_045592185.1 Candidatus Flemingiibacterium sp. | reverse complement strand
GATTAACGGATTTTACACACTTTCAAAAGGGATTATTCATACAAACTTTTACGCAATACATATTTATGATACAATTATTGTGTATACTTTTTTTACAGCTCTGTGTAAATTTTTCGTAAATTCATGGCGCTATTGACATTTTCCAAAATATGTATTATAATAATGTTAAATTATAAAAGCCTTTTACGAAAGGGATTTGACATGGAAACAAAGAAAAGGATTGTTGAAATTTTCGATTCGACCCTGCGTGATGGAGCACAATGCGAGGGAATTTCCTACTCCGTAAAGGATAAACTATATATTATGCGCGCCCTTGACGAATTTGGCGTTGATTACATTGAGGCAGGTATCCCGGGCTCAAATCCCAAGGACGGCGAATTCTTCAGCCTTGCGAAAAACATCCCTCTTGAATCGGCAAGGCTTTGTGCTTTCGGAGCCACAAGACGTAAATGTACTGCCCCTGAGGATGATATTGGATTAAAAAGCCTTTTATCCTCCGGAGTTGAAGCCGCCTCTATATTCGGAAAAGCCCATCTGCTTCATGCCGGACGCGTACTTGGTGTATCAGGTGAAGAAAATTTAGATATCGTAGCAACCACTGTTGAATATTTAAAGCACCGACTTAACGAAGTTATTTTTGACGCGGAGCATTTTTTTGACGGCTATGAATATTCCCCGGAATATGCCATGTCTGTAATTGATGCCGCCTTCTCGGGCGGAGCTGATTTGGTTACCCTCTGCGATACCAACGGAGGTATACTTCCGGACAGAATAGCTGAAATCACAAAAATAGTATGCGAAAAGTTTCCAAACCGCCGCATTGGTATTCACACTCACGATGATTCCGGACTTGCTGTTGCCTGCGGAATGTCAGCTGTAAAAGCGGGGGCTTCTATGGTGCAAGGAACCTTTACCGGAATCGGCGAGCGATGCGGTAATTGCGACCTCGGCATAATTGTGCCGAATCTATCCCTCAAATGTGATATCCAGTGCGGCAAAAAGGGTGTGAAGCTTGGCTCTCTCATGGAAACCTCAAGAAAAATTGCCGGTGTTTTAAACATGGTAACTTCATCGAACAAGCCATATGTAGGTAAATCCGCTTTTGCTCATAAAGGCGGTATGCATATTGATGCCACAGAAAAGCTTGACGGTGCCTACGAGCACATAAATCCGGAAGTTGTAGGAAATAAACGTAGGATTCTGCTGTCTGAGGTATCGGGACGCGCAACGGTTGAAAGCCGCGTGTCAAGAATTCTTGGTGGGAAAGCCCCCACCGCCAAAGAGGTTGATTTAATTACAAAAGCACTTAAGGATTTGGAGCATGAGGGGTATCAATTCGAGGCAGCCGATGCCTCTTTTGAGCTACTCTGCCGTAAGTTAATCTGCAACTATACTCCCCATTTTAATGTGGCAATGTATAAAGCCACCGATGATTTCCCTTCGACTGACGGAAAATTACAAGCCTCCGCCATGGTACAAGTAGAGGTGGGAGGACTAACGGAAACCACTGCATCCCTCGGAAACGGTCCCGTCAACGCCCTTGACGCTGCGCTGAAGCGTGCTCTTACCTCCTTTTACCCCATATTGTCCGAAGTAAAGCTTACTGACTTTAAGGTTCGCGTTTTGGAATCTAATTCCACTACAGCCGCAAAGGTACGTGTACTTATCGAATCCACAGACTCCCACAGGACATGGACAACTGTAGGTGTTTCTGGCGACATAATAGAGGCAAGCTTCACAGCATTGGCAGATGCCCTTGAATATAAGCTCTCCATAGATAAATAAAGGAGAAAATTTCATGAATGAGAAAAATCTCGCGCTTCTCACCGATTTTTATGAATTTACCATGTCAAACGGTTACTTTCGCCGTGAAATGACAGACAAAATAGTTTATTTTGATGTATTTTTCAGAAAAGTACCGGATAAAGGCGGATTTGCCATTGCCGCAGGTCTAGCGCAGATTATTGAATATATCGAAAATTTGCACTTTGGGGCAGATGACATTGATTATCTCCGTTCTAAGGGAATTTTTGACGAAGAATTTCTAAGGTATCTTGAAAAATTCAGCTTCAGCGGTGATATTTTCGCCATCCCGGAAGGAACGCCTATCTTCCCCGGAGAGCCCGTAATCACGGTTCGCGCCAAGGTGATTGAAGCGCAATTAATCGAAACGTACCTGCTTCTTGCCTTCAATCATCAGTCCCTTATCGCTACAAAGGCCAATCGTATAGTACGTGCCGCGGGAGACAGAGCCGTACTCGAGTTTGGTTCAAGGCGGGCACAGGGGGCTGACGGTGCTGTAATCGGCGCGAGAGCTGCATATATTGGCGGATGCCGCGGTACTGCCTGCACGCTCACCGATAAAATGTTTGGTGTTCCGGCAGGTGGAACAATGGCACATTCCTGGGTTCAGATGTTCGATTCGGAATACGAAGCCTTTAAAACCTACTGTGAATTATATCCAACGTCAGCAACTCTCCTTGTAGACACATACAATACCCTAAAAAGTGGAGTTCCCAATGCAATTCGAGCCTTTAAGGAGGTGCTTTTACCAAAAGGAATAACGAGCTTTGCCATACGTCTTGATTCCGGTGATATAGCCTATCTTTCAAAGAAAGCGCGAAAAATGCTTGACGATGCAGGTCTTACCGACTGCCGTATAACCGTTTCAAATTCCCTTGATGAGTATCTTATTCGTGATCTTATTATGCAGGATGCGAAAATTGACACTTTTGGTGTTGGCGAGCGTCTTATTACCGCGTCAAGCAGCCCCGTGTTCGGAGGAGTTTACAAGCTGGTGGCTATCGAAAATGAAAAAGGCGAAATAATACCGAAAATAAAAATCAGCGAGAACGTAGGCAAAATTACAAATCCCCATTTTAAAAAGGTGTATCGGCTTACAGACCGCGAAACCGGCATGGCAATCGCTGACCAAATTTGTTTGCACGATGAAATCATTGACGACACAAAGCCTCTTACGATTTTTGATCCTATGGCCACATGGAAAACCAAAACTCTAAAAAATTTCATCGCGCGTCCACTGCTTGTTCCCATATTCAAATCCGGAAAGCTTGTTTACGCTTCCCCGTCAATAGACGAAATTCGCGAATACTGTAAAACCGAGGTGGATTGCCTTTGGGATGAGGTAAAACGCTTTGAAAATCCTCACGCTTACTATGTTGATTTATCCGAGAAGCTGTATGACGTAAAAAAGAATCTTCTGAAAAAAGAAAGCTTGGAGGAGTTATGAAAAAATTACTAATCGTGGTCGACTACCAAATTGACTTTATAAACGGAGCTCTAGGCTTTGAATCGGCGGAATTACTTGCTCCTAAAATTGCTTCACGCATAAAAGCCGCAAGAGAGGCGGGTGAGGAAGTCCTTTTCACCTTTGATACTCACGGTGAGGATTATTCATCCACTTCTGAAGGCAAGAATCTCCCCATTCCCCATTGCATTAGGGGAACAGCAGGTCATCAGCTTCACCCACTTGTGGAAAGTCTGCGCACACCTGCAGATAAAGTTATATATAAGCCAACCTTCGGCTCGTGTGAGTTGTTTGATTTTCTTAGGAAAAGTGACTATACAAGCATAGAGTTGTGTGGGCTTGTAACTGATATATGCGTCATTTCCAATGCAATTCTTGCAAAAACCGCCCTTCCGGAAGCGGAGATTATTGTATCGCAAGAGCTCTGCGACTCCTTTGACAAGGCAAAGCATGAAGCCGCCATGAGAGTTATGGAGAGCCTTCAAATAATTGTAAAATAGAAAAAGAGCCAATGGGATTTATTACCCATTGGCGCGAATTGTTACGGTTGTATAATAAAAGTTGGGGTAAGGCCAACAGATAAGTTCAAAAGTTAACAAAAAAAAGAGAGCATATCTGAAAGAAATCTGATAAAATAAAGTTGCTACACCAAAGTTTATCGGAGGTTTCGGATATGCTCAACTCATATTATACCAAAAAAATTGCAGAACATCAAGGGATAATCGTAAAAAAGATAAATGAAAGCGAAAAATATTTCGAAATACATATCGAAAATCTGCGTGGGGCTCATAAATGTCCGATATGCGGACGAATGACGGATAAAATTCACGACTATCGGATACAGGTAATAATAGGGCTTCCGGCATTCGGAAAGAAAGTTCGTTTAATATTGCGCAAGAGACGATATGCGTGTGAATGTGGGAAACGATTCACAGAGGACATAGAGTTTCTTGCCAGGTATCAACGAATGACATCGAAGTTTGTATTGAAAATGCTGGATGCACTGCATGAAACCTGCTCATATGCTTCTGTTGCAAGAGAATTCGACGTATCAATCACCACCGTCATACGCTATTTTAACATGGTGCATCACGACAAACCCAAAGAGCTTCCAGAGGCTATTGGCATAGATGAATTTAAAGGTAATACAGGCGGTGAAAAGTTCAACTGTATCATTACAGACCTTACTAACGGAAAAATATTAGATATTCTCCGCACACGATACCAGCACGACCTTATCGACTATTTTAAGCAGTATAGTAAAGAAGAACGTGCTAAAGTCAAGTATTTCGTTAGTGATATGTATACGACCTACGCAGAGATCGCAAAAACATATTTCCCTAATGCTATGTATATTACAGACAAATATCATTGGGTGAGGCAGGCTATTTGGGCACTTGAAAAGGTTCGAAAGGAATTCCAAAAGCAACTGCCTGCAGAGCGGAGAAAGTATTTTAAGCATTCGAGATGGTTGCTGCTCAAGCATTGGGATAATCTCTCGGATGATGACAAACAACGTCTCAATGTGATGCTATACTATTCTCCTGAACTTTCTCAAGCACACTACTTAAAAGAGTTACTATACAAGATTAACTCTGCCGATTCAAAAGATGAAGCCTGCCGCCTTTTTAAAGAGTGGATTATCAGCGCCGAATGTGGTGATCTTCCTGCTTTTGAAAACTGTGCCGCTACAT